>JBBQDY010000046.1:0-14769 GCA_038320155.1 Cytophagales bacterium | reverse complement strand
TGCTTTCGTGTTGACTTTCGAATCACATAATTCTCTCTGGGAAGAATCTCAAAAATGACCGCGGTTTCTTGGTTGATTTCCTTTTCCATTTCCACCCAATCTCCCACAGCTATCGGATTGGTCAGCTTCAACTCATCTTGCTTAAACTTTCCTTTTAGCCTCGCTGAGACTAATTGAGAATCTGTCTGCACGATATACCAGCTTCCGGTTGATTTGATGACTCTTCCTTTCATGATGGATATCTTTTGAGTACTTCTTTTAGAATTCGTTCGGATGCTCCCTGATTAGCTTTAAGCCATTGACTCGCTCCTGCTTTACTTTCTGAATATGCCTGAGGATCTTCCATTGCCTTCATAACACTTTTCAATTCGACTGAGTTTTCCACTTCAAACCCGCAGCCTTCTTGCCTACTCTGTCCTGCTTCAGGAAATTTTTCCTTTCTCTTGAGCTTACCAAATATTACCGGGATTTTAAACCCAATTGGCTCCAATATATTATGAAGTCCTTTGCCAAAGGCTCCACCAACGTATGCTATGGTGCCAAATTGGTACAAAGAACTCAGCATTCCGATGTTGTCGATCAGGATTACCCTTGAATCTGTTTCTCGTTTATCCCAGCTAGAATACAAAATTGTCTTTTGAGAAATGGCAGACATCCATTCATTCATCGGTTCAGGTTTGAGGGAATGAGGAGCAATAATCCATCGAAACTGGGGATTAGTATTGATTTCTGGTATCAACAGCTCCATATCCTCTTTCCAAACCGAACCTGCGACCAGCACTTTTTCCTGCCCTGCCCAATCCACAAACTCAGGAAACTGTTTCGGATGAAGAGCAGTGGCTATCACCCGATCAAACCGGGTATCACCAGCAACAATTCCTCCTAAATAGCCTATAGATTCCAGCAATGTGACACTCTGCATATTTTGTGTGAATGTGGCATCAAAAGACTTGACCAAGTTTTGGAAAAAAGTGAATCTTGAAAAATAAATTTGATTGGGTCTAAAGGCAGCGGAAATCAAATAAAGCTGAGCTTTCAACTGTATAACGGCCTGAATATGGTGGTGCCAAAGATCGTATTTGACAAAAAAAACTAGTACTGGTTTTAGGGTATTTACAAATCTTTCTGCTTGTCGCTTGCTGTCCAAAGGAATATAGGTCATGAAATCAATCAGTTTCGATGGTTTTTTAACCAATTGATTGTAGCCCGATGGGCTAAAGAAACTAAGTGCAATTTGAAGTTCTGGTTGAGCCTTTTTCAAGGCCTCCATTACTGGCTTTGCTTGCTCATATTCTCCAAGTGAGGCGACATGGAACCAAGCAATTGGTTCATCATTTCCAGATCGGAAGCGGTCTAATTTTTCAAAAAGATCCCTTCGCCCTTCCAAAAAACGAGTGATTGAGGAATTAAACAAAGCGGCAAGCGGCAATAGGCCGCGTATAATGAAAATCCCAAATCGGTAAAACCACTTCATTTGCCAAAAGTAGCTAATCGAGAGCAAATCCTTTTCCTAGGGATTTGCAAAGACTGTGTTGACTTGGTTTGAGTACTTTTTTTTTGTAAAAAACCAAGATCACTATACTATTCCTACCAAAATTAAGTAATTTGAGAGCCCTAATTTTTTGTTAGTGGTCCAATCCTACTTCATTTTTGTATGATACAAGTTTTGTTCGTTTGTCTTGGTAATATATGCCGTTCTCCGTTGGCAGAAGCAATTTTCAATAGAAAAATTGCGCTGGCAGGAATGCAGAATCAATTCAAATCAGACAGTGCCGGAACCTCAGATTATCATATTGGAGAATTGCCCGATGAGCGCACTTTATGTTGTGCAAAAAAATATGGGCTTTCGATTCAGCATCGCGGCAGGCAAGTTCACCGCACCGATTTTAGAGATTTTCAATACATCGTAGCGATGGATGAAAATAATTTCAAAGTCTTAGAACAGCTGAAGGAACAGTATGGATTCCCAAAAAAGGAAATTCACCTCATGCGGGATTTTATAGATCATACCAACGGCTTGTCTGTTCCGGATCCGTATTATGGAGGTGAGGAGGGTTTTGAAGAAATCTACCAAATCTTGGATGAAGCGATTGAGAGTTTTTTAAATAAGGTTATAGTAACTCATCAGCTGTATGTTTGATCTCAATGAGATCTACGAACAAGTTCTATTTGAGTGTTTTGGATTCGGCACTAAGTTAAAATCCGCCTCCTTAGTCGCAGCAGGAAATCACAACCAAGGCATCCAGTTAGACTCTTCCGAAGGATTGTTTTTCCTGAAAATGAATTTTGACCATGAACGTGATATTCTTTCCAAAGAAGCGTCTGGATTAAAACTGCTTCAGCAATCAACCTTTCTGAAAATCCCTGAAACTTTTGGCGCAGGGAGAATTGAAGATTATAATTACCTATTATCAGAATTTATACCGACTGGTAGATCCCAGTCGGATTATTGGGAAAATTTAGGTCTAGGTTTAGCGCATCTCCACCTATCCGATTCCGCTTTTTTTGGACTGGAAGAGGATAATTACATCGCCTCTATTCCTCAAAAAAATCATCAAACATCAAGCTGGAGTGCGTTTTATATTCAAGAACGCCTCGAGCCTTTAGTAGGTAAAGCTTATTTCGATCAGTTGATTCCACTTGATTTTCTGAAAAAATTTCAGGAAATCTATCCTAAAATCGAGTCGATTTTTCCGGTAGAGAAACCCGCTCTGATCCATGGAGACCTTTGGTCAGGCAATGTGCTCATCACTACTGAAGGTCAACCTTGCCTTATCGATCCTGCTGTTTATTATGGGCATCGGGAGATGGATTTGGCATTCAGTAAATTATTCGGAGGCTTTGATTCCGCTTTTTATGACTCCTATGAATCAGTTTTTCCACTTGCTCCGGGCTTTGATCAGCGCATGGGAATCTATAATCTCTATCCATTATTGGTTCATTTAAATTTATTTGGATCTTCCTATCTGCCGGGAATCGAGCGAACTGTCAACAAACTTATTCGATAAAAAATGATCCAAATTCGACCTGCTGCCCTAGCTGATCTCGAGCAGATTTTAGCTATCAATAACCATGAAATCCTAACTTCCACCATCAATTATGACTTTGTGCCAAAAACCATTCAAGAGCAAACTGATTGGTTTGAAGGAAAACAAAAAGCGGGATTTCCGATTATTGTAGCCACTTCAGCTGAGAAAGTAGCCGGCTTTGCTACTTATGGCAGTTTCCGGCCAAAACCAGGCTACCGTTTTACAGTTGAGCATTCGGTATACCTCGCACCCGATTTCAGAGGTCAGGGAATCGGCACTAAATTACTTTTGTCACTTATTCAAATCGCAAAGCAATCTGGATACCATACCATGGTAGGAGGAATTGATAGCTCCAATGAGGGAAGCTATCATTTTCATCAGAAAATGGGATTTAAAGAAGTGGCCCGCTTCAAGGAAGTGGGCCACAAGTTCGATCGGTGGTTGGATATAATTTTTATGCAATTGATCCTTGAAGAAGAAGGATCGCTTAGGTAAGGTTTACCTTTTTGCCTGATTTGACGGCTGCAAAGATCGCATCGATAATTTTCATGTCCTTCACGCCTTCTTCCCCGTTTACTGGTACTTCAGGTTTTGCTCCGTCAAAGATAATTGCCGCCATCCGATCCATTTGAACTGTTTGATGAGTCACATGGGGCAATTCCAAAGGCCCCTTACTTGTCATTCCTTTGATCGGTCCGTAGCCAGTTGAAGGCTGCATTTCTACCCATCCTTTTGATCCGTTCAGGTAAAATTTATCCAGTCCGTTCATTGCGTAGGTCGATAGGCAGGAGGCGACTGCTCCACTCGGGAATCCCATTTGGAATTGAATCGTCTCGTCAATTCCCGCTTTAAATTTCACAGGGTCAGTCTTAGTCTCTTGGGCAGTGACCCAAATTGGCTCCTCACCCAACATGTAGCGTGCACCGTTGATCGAGTAAATTCCGATGTCCATCATTGCGCCACCTCCGGATAGTTTTGGATCTAATCGCCATTGTGTAGGATCTCCGATTACGAATCCACTTAAGCCTTGAAAAAACTTCATATCACCCAATTCCCCTGATTTTCTCATTCTGATTGCTTCGAGGGTATTTGCTTCGAAATGCATTCGATAACCAATCAATAGTTTCACACCTGAAGCTTTGCACGCATCCACCATCGCTTGACCTTCTTTTGCATTAATCGCCATTGGCTTTTCACAAATGGCATGTTTTCCAGCTTTTGCCACACGGATGACTTGATCCTTGTGAAGCGCATTTGGGGTGATCACATAAACTGCATCGATATCCGGATTATCCTTAAGCTGATCAAAATTTTCATAGTTGTAGCAATTTTTAGCAGGGATGTTATACTTGCTTTTCCATTCAGTGACTTTTGAAGGTGTCCCACTGATGACGCCCACGAGCTTTGCCCGTTTACAATCTTTCATGGCTTCAGCAACACGAGTTCCATAGCTCCCTAATCCCATGATCGCTACTCGGAGGATTTGTTCAGGTTTATTTGATAAAATATCGGAATGAGCAAAGCCTGGAATCGCAGAAAGTGCCAATGCGGACATACTTGCTTTTTGAAGAAAAATTCGTCTTGATTTCATAAATGAGGGATTAGTGCTTTGGTAAGTTGTCTTTTTAATCTCAAATCATTTCAAGATACTTAAATCAATCCAATAGATCAATTTTTGACCAAATTGACTCGGCAAACGACCTGAAAGGTTGTTCTGGTACTTTGCTCCAAGAGCGACTCGACGCTTTTTAGTTGCTCTTCGATTACACCTTGATTCGGATGTAAAATAGTAAGCAAAGTCAAGCCCTCATTGTATCGAATCTCAAATTGATCTTTTAACTGATTCAGAAGCTGCTCAAGTTTAAACAATTGGGTATCGATCACAATCGAAATGGTAATCGCAGAAGTTTGAAGCATATTTACTCGGAGCTTTAAATGCTGCAACTGATCATAAACCTGATGGATATGGTGCTCTTCGATGAAGGTGAAATCCTTAACCTTAAAACTGACCAGAACTTGATTTTCTTTCAAAATAATGGTGGGGATCTGATGAGGTTTGGCATCCCCAAATATCTTCGTTCCAGCAGCTTCAGGATTTAGAAAGGACTTGACATAAAGCGGAATACCCAAATTTGCCAGTGGCTTAATCGTTTTGGGATGAATCACTGAAGCTCCATAATAAGTCATTTCGGCCGCCTGCCGATATTCCAATTCATCAAATAATTGAGTGTTTGGAAAGCGCTTCGGGTCTGCATTCAGAATTCCAGGTACATCTTTCCAGATTGTCACTGAACTTGCATCCAAGCTAGAGCCCAGAATCGCTGCGGTAAAATCAGACCCTTCTCTTCCCAATGTGGTAGTTCGCCCCTTCGCGTCCGTACCTATAAATCCCTGAGTGACCACAGGAAATTGCTCTAAAATGGGAAGAAGCTGATTCTGGCACTTCTTTTTGGTAACCTCCCAGTTGATTTTTGCAAACCGAAAAGCACTATCAGTTTGAATCAATTCACGTGCATCCTTCCAAACAACAATTAGATCAATAGTGCAAAGAAACTCCATCACAATTTGAGTGGCCAGCAGTTCCCCGTAGCAAATGACCCGATCGTAAAACTCGTCATAATTCTCCTCGCTGAGCGGAAGCTCCAAATCGTGATTCAGTTGGGTGAAGAGGTTTTCTACTTTTGGGAAAATTGAGTGATTTTCAGGGAACAATTCTTGACAAAGATCCAAATGATAGGTCTTTAAAATTGTACTATTCTGATAAAAATCTCTTTGGTCAAGTTTGGCTGAAATGAGGTCTTCAATCCCATTTGTAGTTTTTCCCATTGCGGAAATCACAATAATCAGATTTTTTCGCAATCGATTACGCAAAATATCAGCTAAGTTTCTCACTCCAACCGCATCTTTTACGGAGGCTCCTCCAAATTTGTAAATAACTGTTTTTGCCATAAGAATTTATGCCTAATTTTCAGTGTAAATTAATATTAATTGTATTTTTCTAAGTAATGAAAATTCTCCCTTATCTACCAAACCACAGTGGCCTCGCTTATGCAGTAGGCACCACGCTAGATCGATTTATCAAACTCAAACAAAGTGATTTTCCGTTTGCATCCGGTGAACTTTCACAGCTACTACGAGATATCGCATTAGCTGCCAAGATAGTAAATCGAGAGACGAACAGAGCAGGACTTTCCAATATTGGCGGAGCCTTTGGTCAGACCAATGTGCAGGGAGAAGAACAGCAGAAACTCGACGTGATCGCGAATATTCGATTCATGAGAGCTCTGAGCAAAGGAGGAGAAGTCTGTGCGATCGTGTCCGAAGAAGAAGATGCTGTAATTGATCTGCAAAATAAATCAGGCAAATACGTGGTTGCAATCGACCCGCTTGATGGAAGCTCCAATATCGATGTTAACATCAGCATTGGGACGATTTTTTCCATTTATCGAAGAAAATCCCCAATAGGAAGTCCAATCCAACAAGAGGATATTATGCAGCCTGGAAGTGAGCAAGTTGCTGCTGGATATGTGCTTTACGGATCCTCTACGATGCTAGTCTATACCACCGGCTGCGGGGTAAATGGATTCACCTATGAAAATTCCTTAGGAGAATTTTTCCTATCTCATCAGGATATTCAGGCCCCTAAATCAGGCCAAATATATTCGGTCAATGAAGGCGTCAGTGACGAGTTTGATCCCAGCATTCTTGCTTATATCTCCTCTTGCAAAAAGCGGAAATTTGCTGCGCGATACATTGGGTCACTTGTCGCAGATTTCCACAGAAACTTGCTCAAAGGAGGGATTTATTTATATCCTGCAACTGTGAAAAATCCTTCGGGAAAGCTCCGGCTACTCTACGAGGCAAATGCTTTGGCATTTATAGCAGAACAGTCAGGAGCAATGGCAACTGATGGAAATAAGCGGATTCTCGATATCATCCCGACAAGTCTTCATCAGCGAACACCACTTTTTATTGGATCAGTTGAACTTGTTCAGGATGTCCACCAATACATCGCGAAAACTTGGGATCAAATCACCGAAATCAGCCACTGAGAAAAGATTTTTCGAGGTAAAGTGTAAGTTTAGTATCTTTCGCGAACAACATTTATAACCTATGAAATCAATCAAACGCTATTCTTCACTAGCTGCGCTGGCTGGTGTGCTTATGCTTTCTTACTCTTGCGAGACCAAAGATACCGTGGTAGAAGAACCTATCGATGAGACTTTTGCTGTGCAAACTGAGAAATTGTTAATCAACGTAGATACGTTACACACGGAATTTGACAAGCCATGGGGAATGACCTGGCTTGGAGACGGTAAAATGCTGGTGACTGAAAAAGCGGGGGAAATCCTGATCTTTCAAGACGATAAATTCACCGGAGAAAAGGTTCAGGGACTTCCTGCAGTATGGAATGTAGGTCAATCAGGATTGCTTGACATCACCACCCATCCCCAGTATGAAGACAACGGATGGATCTACGTCGCTTTTGGAAAAAATATGCCAGACAGTACCGGAGCCACTACCATCATGCGGTTTAAGCTGGAGGGAAATAACGCTGTCCAACAAGAGGAGTTAATCACGGCAGGTCCAGCTTGGGATGGTGGCAGACACTTCGGAAGTCGTATTGTATTTGACAATGATGGCTATCTCTATTTCTCCAACGGGGACAAAGGGAATATGCCGGAAAATGCACAAGACTTGACAAATGCGCATGGAAAAATCCACAGGATCCATGATGATGGTAAAATTCCTACTGATAATCCATTTGTCAACACTCCTGGAGCTGTACCTTCAATCTGGACATATGGAAATAGAAATCCGCAAGGCATGATCTATGACAAAGTAAATGACCGTCTTTATGAAACTGAGCATGGACCTCAAGGAGGAGATGAATTAAACCTTATCCAAAAAGGGAAAAATTATGGCTGGCCGGTGATTACTTATGGAATCAATTACGACGGTACACCAATTACGGAAATCACGGAAAAAGAAGGGATGGAGCAACCACTAACTTATTACGTCCCTTCAATCGCGACAGCAGGCGTAGCATTGGTTACCTCTGACAAATATCCAGCATGGAAAGGTGATATTTTGATCGGTGCTTTGGCAAAAATGCACATCAATCGAGTCGATATGGATGGCGCAACTGCAGGTACTCAAGAAATCATGCTTCAGGATATCGGAAGAGTTCGTCAAATAAAAGAAAGTCCTGATGGATACATCTATGCAATCACCGAGGGAACAGGTCTTTTGATCAAATTGATCCCTATACGATAAGACCCTAGAAAATTTATTATCCCTCCAAAATCAACAATGGACATGCATTTGTCAATTGTGATTTTTGGAGGGTTTTTTTTGTGTTAGATTAATTCCCTTGAAACCATTTATATTTTTGGGCGTTTTCAAATCGTAACCAAAATTGGCGCCATGAAACTGACTATTTCCTTTTTGCTATTCACGCTTTTTGCTATGGGCTTAGGTTGCTCTCAGAAAGAAACTGAAGATATTACTCCTCCTTTGGCAACTGATCTAAAGTTTACTACCCAAACTGACAAGCTTTCTATTAAAATCGATACACTCCATGCCGGACTTCAAAATCCTTGGGGAATGACTTGGATAGGTGGAGATAGAATGTTGGTCACTGAGCGAAAAGGCGAAATTCTGATTTTTGAGAAAGATAAATTCACCGGGACCAAAGTGACAGGGCTTCCATCCATGTATGTGAATGGTCAAGCTGGCTTACTCGATATTGCAACTCACCCAAACTACGCTCAAAACGGCTGGATTTATATTTCTTATGCGAAAACGGTTCCTGGTGGAGGTGCCACTACGATCGCAAGATTTAAATTAAATGGAACCAGCGTCTCTGAATTTCAGGATTTAATCGTGACTACCCCAGCTTGGAATGGAGGCACACATTATGGAAGTCGTATCGTCTTTGACAAGTCGAACTTTCTTTTTTTCACAAACGGGGAAAGAAATACCATGACTAACGCGCAGGACTTAACCAATTCTCACGGGAAAGTTCATCGAATCAAAGACGATGGAAGCATTCCTTCAGATAACCCTTTTATAAATACCCCCGGAGCAGTTTCCTCAATCTGGACTTATGGAAATAGGAATCCACAAGGCATGATCTACGATCAAAAAAATGATCGAATCTGGTCCGTGGAGCATGGACCACAAGGTGGAGACGAACTGAATCTGATCGAAAAAGCTAAAAACTATGGCTGGCCGGTGATTACCTACGGCATCAATTATAACGGCGCACCTATTTCCAATATCACGTCAAAAGATGGAATGGAGCAACCAAAGCATTATTGGACACCTTCCATCGCTACTTGCGGGATGACCTTAGTCACTTCAGATCGTTATCCGGAGTGGAATGGAAATATCCTAGTGGCCGCGTTGGCCAAACAGCATATTGCCAGAATAGAAATGAATGGAACAACTTTCTCTAAGGAAGAAAAGCTTTTTCAGAATATCGGGAGAGTAAGGCAAGTATCGCAAAGTCCGGATGGTTACCTCTATGCAGTCACTGAAGGAACTGGATTATTGGTGAAATTGATTCCAGCTAGATAAACGATGAGCTAGTCAGCACCCAGTCCTTTGTTTCGCTTCAATTGTTCGATGTCTAAAAAATCTTTTGGTCGGGCTGCCCTCTTTTTACTTTCCAGTAAATCATCAAAATTCAGAACTCTCCATTTTCTTAGAGGATAGCCTGTTATGACTACTTCATCTGATGAATCGTAAGCTTCATCGAAGGATTTACTGATTTCAAATTTTGTTATTAATTCTAAATCGAGATCAATAGGCGTAAATTTAACTGAGATGTTTTTCTGTTGATTGATAACTTCTTCAGGAAATTCTGACACTTCAAATCCCATTTCGTGAAAAGTCAAAATCAGATTTTTAAGATTCTCAGAATCTGTCTTAATCCAGAAATCAACATCCGCAGAATGCCTTTGGTAACCATGAAAATTTACAGCTCCCCCTCCCACCAAAAGCATTTTGACTTGATATTTATTTGCGAGTTCAATAAACTGAGAGATATCCTCTTTCCAGATTTGGCTCATTTGCGCACCAGTATAAAATTCCCTTTTGTCCGTTCTTCAAATGTCATTTCGGACGGGAAAAGCTGATTAATTCTTCTGCTTAATTTCAAAAAAGCCAATATCCGCTCTTCTCCTGAAAGAGCCAAAAATTCCTCCTGTCTAATTTTATTGCTTTCTTCTTTGGTTAAAAAACGCATTTCCATACACCTAAGATAAGCCTAGAAAACATACATTTAAATAAGAATAGGGAAAAACGCTAAGGTTTAAACAAAGTCTACATCCACACTAAAAGGATATTTCATCAAAAATTGAAGTGCTTCCTCTATTTCTAAATCCTCGAATAATACCCGATAAAGGTTCTCGGTAATCGGAGCGCGAAGTTGGGACGTTTCCAAAAATGCTTTAATGATCCGAACGGTATTGATCCCTTCAGCCACTTCTTCCATATCATCCAAAATCTCTTGCAGTGTTTCACCTTTGGCAAGTCTAAAGCCTACCGTGAAATTTCTCGAATCCACAGAATTGCAAGTGGTAACCAAATCTCCAATTCCCGCAAGTCCAAATACAGACTTCACACTTCCTCCCAATGCATTGCTCAAATGCACCATTTCTACCATGCCTCTGGAAATCAATAAGCCTTTTGCATTTTCTCCTAAGCCCAGTCCCGCCAAAGCGCCAGCTGAAATCGCAATGATGTTTTTCAAAACGCCTGACAACTCCACCCCTATAATATCGGAATTGCCATAAACTTGAAATTTCTCTGAGCGTAGCAAGCGCTGTCCTTCCAAGATCACTTCATTGTATTTACTGGCAATCACCGTAGCTGCAGGTTGACCTTTTGTAAGTTCCTTCGAAAGATTGGGTCCAGCCAGACAACCAACTCTTACCGCAACAGTTTCCTGAAGGATCACCTCGCTCATGGTGAGGATCTGGCTTCTCCTGATTTTTTTGACCGTTTCAAGTGATTCACCAGGATTGAGATTCAGACTCAAACCTTTGGTCCCATGGATTATCAAATGATAGGGGAATAAAAACGGAGCGAATGTCCGGACCACTTCTTGAAATGCCGAGGAGGGAATCATGAAAAACAACACCTCGCATTGTTGACAAATCTCCTCAGGATCTAATGTAGCTTTAACATTCTTGGCTAGTTCCTTTCCCTGAGCTGTATGTACGCTATTGATTTCAGCAACCACCTCGGCTTTTCGCGCATAGACGACTACCTGGTTTTTTTCAGCCAGCATATTTGCGATGACAGTCCCAAAGCTTCCCACGCCGATCACGCCGATGACTTTTTCTTTTTTAGAATAGTTTTTCGAGCCCATATCCAGTCAATCTATTGTGGTAAAAATATAGCAAACTCATGTCTTGCGTGGTAATGGCTCCATTCTCATCCCGAATTAACGGACGCTTTGCATGATACATCCCGACATTATCCATACCATGGCGGATAATCTCTTCGATAGCTTTGTTCAGATGTGGAGCAGTATTAATCAAGCCCTGAGCCTTCAATTCATAAATTGTAATCAATACACGTTGGCATTCCTGTTTGAATACCTCATAATCAATCACCAAGTCCTCCTCAGGTAATCGGAGCAATTCAAAAAGATCGAGCTTTCTATTTTCACTTTTAATCAGCTCAAAGGCTGTAAAAGCCACCAATTGCGAACTGAATACGCGGTTGATTTTGTGAAATTCTTCCACGATTCGCTTACCCAGCATGTTGGTATATTCTTCCTCACGCTGTGGATCTATGGTCACGACTCCATCCGACATGAAATAATCGCTCGTACTGATTTGTCTTCCGTTTTTATCGATAGTCTTGCCGTCTTTGTCCACATAATTTCCAAGTACATCCATCGCCTTTCCAATCGATACCGAAATATCGGATCCTTTGGTAAAAAACTTTACCAGAAACTTTGAGATCTTATACGAGGAAGAGAATTCATCATTCTCTTTGTAGTAACGTTCTTGGCCAGTAATACTCAAGTGGTCTCGGATCAGCCCTGGCGCTTCCAGCACAAAATGATAATTAATCGTAACCGGCACGATGAAAATCTTTCCTGATATATCATTGATCCCTGCCTGATAATTTGCCCGCTGCGCTTCGATGGCCGTATTGAGCAAGCCGAGCTTTAACTTGGATTCGATCATACCACTTCGAGATCGAGTTCCTCCGGGAAAGAATAAGCTATGGCAACCAAACTGGATCGCTTCCTTGGAGTAGGTCTTCAAGGTCTCCAAGTACATTAAGTTCTTCTTTCGGCGGTCTACTTTGTAGGCACCAAGGGCATTCATGAAGTAGGCGAAAATTGAAATATTGAAGAGATTGAGACCCGCCCCATAAATAAATGGAGGCAAGCCAAGAACGGAAATAATCCATCCGATTAGAATACTATCCAAATTACTAAAATGAGTAGGAACCATTACGATAGTGCCTTTGGTAGCCAAATCTCTGATTTGATCAGTCTCTCCTGTAATTTGAATCTTGTCCTGAAGGGTAAATTGGGTGCTGAAAAGCGATTTAAATCCTTTTACCCGTGCCGCATTCAACAGCCGAGAGAATCCATAAGTCACCACACTTCGCGTAAACTTATAGTGAGTGGCCTTGAAGTTACTGGCAATCTCCTCTGCATAGCGATTCGTGATTCTATTTAGGACAGATTTATATCCATTAAACCTTGAAGCTTTTTTTGATTGAGCATTAACCGTGAGCAAGGAAGATTTCACTTCTCCCCAAAATTCTCCCTCATCATCCGGATCCACCACCCAAGGATTTTGCTTGATTCGTAATTTTTCCCGGTAAAGTGTCGTCTCTAATTCTTCTCGAAGGATCTCCGGATTATTTCCAGTCTGGGAAAGGATGCGCTGCTCAGCTAGTTCGGCTACTTTTTTTACAAATTCTTTACGCTCCCTAGCCAGTTTGACGACTGGCCATTCAGCCTTACTCGGAAGAATGGGTTCGTATCGATGTTTGATGTATTTCTCCTCCAACTGGGTTGTAGTTTAAATTTGAAATCTCAAAGATAAGCAAATTGGCCTGCCTTCTTTGACTCACTTTGTGCAGCTTTGCTTGATTTATAATCTAGATTTCAGAAAAAATGCGACCACAGCACTTGTAATCACTCCCATTATTGCAGCTCCAACTGTAGCCTGAATCATATAACTTTTCAAATTGAAATAGGCCTCTGCATCGGTCTGAGTCATTTTTCCCGATTCAACGACATAATCGATCACATTAGGAAAGTAGTCAGGCGTAATCCACACGGAGGTGACGTATTGACTGAGGGGACTTAGCAATACTATAAATAAAGTCATAAATAAACCGGCAATGAATCCTTGTTTATAACTCATCTTACCCTGAAAGAAATTTCGCTTTTTGTCCAACAATGCTAACACATATACGCTGATCGCTATCACTGCAAAAATATTAGTGTATATCGCTTGATCGGCAATTTTTTCATCGTGCCAGCCTAATGATTTTTCAATGAGCATCCATACCAAAGCAGAGATCGTAAATACAATCGCCCACTTGATTTCAATTTTCAGATTCTTCATAATGCGCTAGGTTTAAGGTTAGTGCTGGGGTATTTGATACAAAGTACAAATTTCCCAAAACGTTATGACCTGTGGCATGTTTCTATTCAATGCAGGATTATTCTTGCCCATGAAGTAAACCGTAGTATTTTTACAGCACCAAATACCGAATGAAACTAGACCTCAAGCAAATACAACAACCCATCGCATCCGAAATGACTGAGTTTGAACTCAAGTTTAAGGATCTGATGAAAAGCAAGGTCAAGTTGCTCGATCATATCATGAACTACATCGTGAAGCGAAAGGGGAAGCAGATGCGTCCGATGTTTGTTTTTCTAAGCGCTGGACTTACGGGAGGAATCAACGAATCCACCCATCGTGGAGCTGCTTTGATCGAGTTGTTGCACACGGCCACCTTAGTTCACGATGATGTGGTCGACGATGCAAATTACCGAAGAGGCTTTTTCTCTGTAAATGCCCTTTGGAAAAATAAGATCGCAGTGCTGGTCGGAGATTTTTTACTCTCAAGAGGACTTTTACTCAGTGTGGATAATGGCGATTATCACTTGCTTAAAATTGTCTCAAACGCTGTGAAAGAAATGTCTGAAGGCGAACTTTTGCAAATGGCAAAAGCCCGCAAGCTGGACATAGATGAGGAAGTTTATTACGAAATCATCCGTCAGAAAACCGCCAGCCTAATGGCTTCCTGCTGCGCAGTAGGAGCGTCTAGTACCGAAAGTTCTCAAGAGACGATTCAGAAAATGCGTGAGTTTGGTGAGAAAGTAGGGATGGC
Organism: Cytophagales bacterium; assembly: GCA_038320155.1. Taxonomy (GTDB): domain Bacteria; phylum Bacteroidota; class Bacteroidia; order Cytophagales; family Cyclobacteriaceae; genus Algoriphagus. The sequence goes on along the minus strand of JBBQDY010000046.1, from coordinate 355 downwards.
ATTTCAGATCAAAGATGACCTTTTTGACTACGGAGACGATGAAATCGGGAAGCCGGTTGGCATTGATATCAAGGAGAAAAAGATGACGTTGCCTCTGATCTTTGCACTTTCCAAGGCAGATTGGCTGGAAAAAAGACGGATCATCAATATCATTCGAAATAAAAGCGATAATAAAAAAGCAGTCAACGAAGTGATTGACTTTGTCAAACAAAGCGGCGGGTTAAACTACGCTAAAGAAGCCATGTATCGATTCTACGAAGAAGCAATGGTGATTCTTAATAGCTTTCCTGAGTCGGAATACAAAACCTCACTTTCAGCCTTGGTGGATTACACCATCGAGCGTAAGAAGTAGCTT
>JBBQDY010000045.1:0-14924 GCA_038320155.1 Cytophagales bacterium | reverse complement strand
TATTGGAGTGAGTCCTTTCTTGAGCTCCTCCAAAGTTGATAAGTCTTGATCAAAGGTGTTCTCTGCGCTGATTGACTTTCTGACACGATGGGGCTGGACTTCAGAAAGATGGATTCCCCGAACGATATTGAAATAATGGAGACCTGATTTCCCGAACTTCCTAATTAAAAATTGAAGTGAAAATTGCTTCAAGTCCGCTCCATTATGGATTCCAAGACTTTTCATTTTTTCGGCGGTCACTTTTCCTATTCCAAAGAATTTCCCGATGGGTAATTTTTCCAGAAATGCCTCCGCATCTTCAGGGAGGATGACTGCTTGTCCATTTGGTTTATTGAGATCAGAAGCGGTTTTTGCCAGAAACTTATTGTACGAAACCCCTGCAGATGCATTCAATCCTGTTTTTTCTTTGATTTTTTCCCTGATTTGCTTGGCTATCAGAATAGCGGACTTTAAACCAACTTTATTTTCGGTGACGTCCAAGAAAGCCTCATCCAAGGAGAGCGGTTCCACCAAATCAGTATATTCATAGAAAATTTCTCTTATCTGGTTACTGATTTCTTTGTACCGATCAAATCTTGGTTTAGCAAAAATCAGATTTGGACATTTTTTCACGGCTAATACTGAAGACATGGCAGAGTAAACACCGTACTTCCTAGCTTCGTAACTCGCTGCCGCAATCACGCCACGAACTTCATTTCCTCCCACAGCTAGCGGTTTACCGCGCCATTCCGGATGGTCGAGTTGCTCCACGGAAGCATAAAATGCATCCATATCCACGTGGATGATTTTCTTGATCGGAAGAATGAGTGGATTGGAAGAAGCTTGGTCAGGACTCTGCATCAGCGCTTAGAATGGTTGATTTCAGCCAAATCAAATCTAAGCAAATCTGGTTTATAAATTCCGAAAAGGCCTTGTGAGTCAAAAAAAAGAGAGATTCATCGAATCCCTCTTTCAGTAAAAAAACTTAATTGCTTACTCAGTAGCTCTCAAATCAAGTTCTAGAGATACCGTATTGTAGATAAATTGATCTTTTGCTTTGTCCAAAGCAGTTGACTCATCACCATAGGCAAGACCCCATGCAGTACGATCAATGTTAAAGCCCGCTGTTGCCATCACAGCACCATTTTCCATTTTAACAGAAGCTGGGAATTTGATATTTTTAGTTACACCTCTCATGCTTAGATTACCGCTGATCCAATGAGTTGGATTAGCCGGGCTCAGCGAAGATGCAGACTTAGGAGTGTTGTCAGTAGAGAATTGTTCCTGATCTGCGATCACATCTGAAGATGAGAAATTTTCCACAGACGTGATTTCGAAAGTTGCCGTAGGGTGGTTAGCGGCATCGAAGAATTCATCTGATTGTAAATGACCCCATAGCTTAGCGTAGTCTTCGCTAGTTTCAGGTATGTCCTCAATTTTCAAACCGGTGATGTCAAAAGTGAATTTCCCACCAGTGATTTCATCACCTTTTACTGCAATCATTCCTTCTGTAGCAGGAATTTTACCAAAATGTTGACCTGTTGGCTTATAGCCTCTCCATTGGAGTTGAGTTGAAGCTGCTTCAATAGTTAATGTTTTTCCTTCAGTTGTTCCCACTTCTTGAGCTTCTGAGGTCTCTACGGTGGAACGCTCGCCACATGAGAAAGCGATCATCGCAGTCGAAAGAAACAGTCCTGATAGTTTTAATAGTTTCATTGTGCTTAAATTGGATTTGACAATATATGTATAGACATGTAACTAAAATCAAAAATAAAAGTTCACGGGGTTATTAAAAAAAATTAATTTCGAGCAGATCCTTTCAATAGCTCCGTAAAAAAAATCTATATGACCTATATACTCTCAGTAAATGGAAAAAGTCCATTGATTCCATCTTCCTGTTGGATTGCACCTAATGCCACCTTGGTAGGCGATGTCCAATTCGGAGAGAATTGTACTGTTTGGTTCAATGCGGTGATACGGGGCGATGTCAATGAAATTCGTATCGGAAACGAAACCAATATTCAAGATGGAGCAGTGATTCATTGTACCTACAAGAAAGCAGGAACTTACATTGGAAATCAAGTATCCATCGCTCATAATGCGATTGTCCATGGCTGCACCATTCATGATCGAGTGTTAATCGGAATGGGTGCGATCGTGATGGATGGAGCGATTATCCATTCCAACTCAATCATAGCAGCGGGTGCAGTTGTGTTAGCTAATACGGTCGTTGAGTCTAATTCCATCTATGCGGGGATGCCTGCAAGAAGGATAAAAGATATTGGTCCAGAGATGGAAGAGGTGATTTCCAGAACTGCCAAAAATTACCCGATGTATGCGACTTGGTTCAAAGGAGAATAATAATTTGCGGTTTTCGTACTATATTTTTTGTCTTCAATACTAATTTTATTGCTTTTCCTTTTTTTTACATGAATTTTCCAATAAATTTATGTCATTCAGTTTGAGCTTTTTTCCACTATTTTTTAAAACGTTATGTTTAAAGTTTCCAATTTTATTTTAAGAGGCAGAAGTATTATTGTCTTGGTCGTATTATTCCTAACGTTTAATTCACTTTTGAAAAATACGATTCCACCAAATGTCGTTCTGGATTTAAAGTTTGGCTATTCTGCTAAGGCTGCTTATATGACACTTTCAGAAATGGGACCGGAGATGCGACAAGCTTATCTTAAATGCCTTTTGATTTTCGACATTCTTTATATGGTGATCTACACCTTATTGTTTATTCAGCTTTTAAATTTTTTATGGAAAGACACACGTCTCTATCTCTTTTGTGTTGGAGTCTTGATTTTTGATCTTTTTGAGAATTTGACCATTTATAGCATGATTCAAATTTTCCCGGATTATTCATCCTTTCTGGGAATTAGCGCCTCATTTTTCACAAGCTCTAAATGGGTCTTTGTGGCTATAGTGATCACCTTAAGCTTAGTTGGAGCTTTCAAAAAGATTTTTTTTAACGAAAGGCAAGGCTTGCTATAGGTATACCTTTGAATCATAGGAGGTATTTCTTACCTTCTTTGGCTTTAAAGAAAATTGTAAGAACTTTAAAGCCTAATTCAAAGGTTAAATTACCCGCCCCCTAAACTCATATGAAAGAGGAATATTTTAAGTGGTTTTCCCCTCATTTACAGCGGGATGTTCAAATGCTTTGCTTTGGCCATACCGGATATCCAGTAATTTTATTTCCTACTTCGAAAGGCTCATATCATGAAAACAGAGATATGGGATTAATTGAATCCGCGAGATGGTATCTCGAGCAAGGTTTAATTCAGATTTATTGCCCTGATAGCAATGACGCTGCAAGCTTTTACAATAGAAATATCCATCCTCATCAGCGTATCCAAAATCACGTAGCCTATGACAAGATGATTTGTCATGAAGTTGTAGAACGCATCAGGCTGAATACTTCTGATGCCAAGGTTGTCATGGCAGGATGTAGTTTTGGCGGGTATCATGCACTTAATTTTGCTTTCAGACACCCTGGATATGTCAGCCATTGCTTTAGTATGTCTGGAGCTTTTGATATTCGAAGCTTCATGGATGGTTATCAGCACGACGATATTTTCTATAACAGTCCTTTGGAATACCTACCCGGACTTTACGATGGTGAGCTTTGGAATATTGACATTGTGCTTGGGACTTCCAATTGGGATATCTGCCTAGATGCTAATCTAAAAATTCATGAAACATTAAAATCCAAAAATGTCAGACATTGGCTCGATATCAGACAAAATCAGAGTCATGATTGGCCGGTTTGGAAGGCGATGTTTCCACATTACTTAAGTCGTATCAAATTCAATTAATCGGTTATAACTCAACAAAACATGAAAAAAATAGGAATACTTTTCGGAATGGAGGACACGTTTCCTCAGGCATTTATCGACCGAGTTAATCAAAAAGCAGAGAAAGGAATATTAGCCGAAGCAGTTCAGATTGATAAAGTGATCCAAAATGAGCTAGCTGACTATGCCGTTATCATTGATCGAATTTCTCAGGATGTGCCTTTTTATAGAGCTTATTTGAAAAATGCTGCACTTACAGGTACTGCTGTGATCAATAATCCATTTTGGTGGAGCGCTGATGATAAATTTTTCAACAATGCGTTGGCAGATCAACTGGGCGTACCACTTCCTAAAACAGTAATTTTACCCTCTGCCAAGCATCCTGATGACACGACATCCAAATCCTTCAGGAATCTAAAAGCTCCGTTAGATTGGGAGGGCATATTTGATTACGTTGGTTTTCCTGCATACATGAAGCCATATGCAGGTGGTGGATGGAAGAATGTCTACCGCTTGGAGGATAAAGAGGAGTTTTTCAGAACTCATCCAACCACAGGTCAGTTAGTTATGCTACTTCAGGAAGAAATTGTCTTTGAAGAGTATTTCAGGGTATACTGTCTGGGAGGTAAAGCTGTCAAAATCATGCCTTACGAGCCCAGAAATCCTCATCACCTCCGATATGTAGTGGATGGACCTCCATCTTCCAAAAAATTATTGGCGACAGTTAAAGATTACACTATCAAACTTTGTCAAGGTTTGGGATACGATTTTAATACCGTAGAATTTGCAGTAAAAGATGGAGTTCCTTATGCTATCGATTTTGGAAATCCAGCACCAGATGCAGATATAAACTCTGTGGGTCAGGAGAATTTTGATTGGGTAGTGGAGGAAGCAGCAAAAATGGCCATCGCCTATGCTAAAGCTCAAAAGCCAGGAAAGACCAATCTCACATGGGGGACATTTATGAGAGACTCCATAAATTCATGCAAAAGATTTTAGACCTAGATTTTAAAAACGATGACTGCACAGTTGAAGAAGCTTCCAAAATTTACTCTAGGCGTAGAAGAAGAGTATCAAATTATTGATCCGGTGACTCGGGATCTTCGATCACACATGTCCAAGATTGTAGAAGGGGGTAAGATCTTTTTGCATGAGCAGGTCAAAGCAGAGATGCACCAATCTGTAGTTGAAGTGGGTACGAACGTCTGCGAAAATGTCGCAGAAGCGAGAAAGGAGGTTGCATTTCTTCGGAATAAGATTTCGGAATTAGCCGCAAATCAGGGCTTGTTGGTTGGAGCTGCGAGTACGCACCCATTTTCCAGGTGGCAAGATCAGGAAATCACAGATGATCCCCGATACCATAATATAGTAGATGAGTTAAAAGACATCGCAAGGTCAAATCTGATTTTTGGGCTGCATGTACATGTTGGGATTGAAAACCGGGATATCGCGCTTCAATTAATGAATCAGGCTTGTTATTTCCTGCCACACATTTATGCTTTAACTACCAATTCACCTTTCTGGGAAGGCCGAAATACTGGTTTCAAAGCATTTAGAGCAAAGGTTTTTGCCAAGTTCCCGCGGACGGGCTTGCCTGAATATTTTGATTCAGTGCAGTCTTATGACAATTACGTGGAGACTTTAGTCAAAACCAATTGCATTGATAACCCGAAGAAAATCTGGTGGGATCTCCGAATTCATCCTTTCTTCAGCACGATTGAATTCCGGATTTGCGATATGTGTCTCACGGTAGATGAGACGATCTGTATCGTGGCCATCATCCAGGCAGTAGTAGCAAAGCTGTATAAGCTTTTGATGAGCAATACCAGCTTCAATATTTATCGTATTGCTTTGATCAGAGAAAATAAATTCAGAGCAGCTAGAAACGGAATAGAAGGCAAACTCATCGATTTTGGAAGAAAAGTAGAGGTGCCAACTCAAGAACTAATCCATGAACTTCTTGAGTTTATTGAAGATGTAGTGGATGAACTGGAGAGCCGAAAAGAAATCGAGTATGTACATCAAATCTTTAAAAACGGAACAGGAGCGGATCAGCAACTTGCAGTGTTTGAAAAAACTCAGGATTTGACAAAAGTCGTGGATATGATTACTTCCAAATTCACAGAAGGAATCTAAAACACTTTAGAATAGTTAGCATATCTGTAAATCAATAAAGTAAGTGGGAAAGAAAAAATTGAATCTGGCCATATTGGACATGAACAATGGAGAACCTAATCAGGGGATGCGTTGTATCAAGGATATCGTAGGGAGATTCGACGGTCAAATAAATTTTAAGGTCTTTGACGTTCGTCAAAAGGCAGAATTACCAGAGATTCAAGATTTCGATATTTACATTTCCTCTGGCGGGCCGGGAAGTCCTATGGACGGAGATGGCAACTGGGATTTGAAATACTTTGATTTTATCGATCATCTATGGATCTGGAATCAGAATCATAACCGCAAGAAATACATCCTTTTCATTTGTCATTCCTTTCAGATGGCTTGTAGGCATTTTGGATTGGGGCAATTGACTAAGCGGAAATCCACCTCATTTGGAGTAATGGCAGTCCACAAAACTGCTGATGGCCAGCGCGACCGATTGTTAACAAATCTCGAAAATCCCTTTTGGGCTGTTGACTCGAGGGATTATCAGGTCGTTCAGCCTGATCTTAAGAAATTCAAATTGCTCGGCGCAAAGATTATTGCCCTTGAGAAAATCCGTGATCATGTAGAATATGAGCGGGCGATCATGGCCGTTCGTTTTTCTGACGAAATGGTAGGGACACAGTTTCATCCAGAGGCAGATCCGATCTCGTTTCTAAATCACCTGAAGAAGCCAGAAGTGAAAGATAAAGTAATCGCATCCAAGGGGAAGGTGAGATTCAGAACTATGATCGAGCACCTTGTAGATGATGATAAAATCTTGAAAACGAATGAAACGCTCATTCCTGATTTTCTGGAAAATTCTATCCGAAGATTAAAAGAATCTCAACAGCTGAGTGTCATATGATCCCAGAAATCAGAAGTCAGTTTAATGAAAATTTTACCTCTGAAAAATACGCTGCATTTTTAGCGGATATCGCTTCGGATTTTGATTATTTGCCCACTTTCCGAATTGCCGAGACCCCATTTTTCATCCCTGATGAATTGAAAAAGCAGCTGCTTGAGGCAAGTAATCAAGTGGTTGATTTCATCAAGAGACCAGATTTCAAATCGATTACTCAACGTGCGATAGAACTCAATACAGCGGTGCCAAATGAAGACCTGCATACAGAATTCCTTGCGGTTGATTTTGGGATCTGTGAAGAAAATGGACGAATCATACCAAAGTTGATCGAGGTGCAGGGCTTTCCTTCGATTTTTAATTTTCAGTTTAACCTCTTTCAAAAACTCAAGGCTCACTATCCCTTTCTTGAGGATTATACTCCGTTTTTTGAAGGAATAGATGAATCGAATTACTTGGATCTTTTGAGAAAAGTAATTCTTGGAGGGTATTCAGAATCAGAGGTGATTTTGCTGGAGATCGAGCCTGAAAAGCAAAATACAAAAATCGACTTTTACTATTGCAAACGAGACCTAGGGATTCCTTTTGTCTGTGTGATGGACATCATCAAAGAAGGAAAGCGCCTGTTCTACCAGAATGAAGCTGGTGAAAAAATTCACATCAAGCGAATTTATAACCGGGTGATTTTTGACGAGTTGGATCTTAGAAAAGACCTTCAACTCCAATTCAGTTTTCAAGAGGAATTGGATGTAGAATGGGCTGGACATCCAAATTGGTACACTCGAATCTCTAAGTTTATCCTTCCTTACCTTCAGGGAGAATATTTTATAGAGACTAAGCTGCTGAGCGAATTGGAAGTGATTCCTTCAGATTTGGAAAATTATGTATTGAAGCCTTTATTCTCTTTTTCAGGAACTGGGGTTGTTTTTCATGTGACCCAGGCAGATATTGATAAGGTAATGGAAAAGGATCTTTATATCCTTCAGAAAAAGGTCCATTACAAGCCAGTTATTCAAGCTCCAGAGGGAGAGATTAAAGTTGAGGTCCGAATGCTTGCCCTTTGGCCTAAAGATGAGGAGCGGCCGCAATTTGTTTGCAACCTGACTAGGTTAAGCCGTGGTGAAATGATCGGAGTCAAATTCAACAAAGACAAAGACTGGGTGGGTGGTTCAATCGGGCTATTCAAGAAATAAGAAATGCGGCCTGAGCCGCTTTTCTTATGGTGCCCAATTGGCTGGATCGCTACGCCAGGCAGCAAGCGATTTGAGTGTATCGTCCTGAATGTATTTGCCGTGAACGGCACGTGTAAGCATCGCTTCATAGTGACTCAGACAAACGAGCTTTACACTCGCTTCTGCAAAATTTTTGGCCGCTATATCAAAGCCGTAACTGAAAATTGCCACCATCCCCAATACTTCGAAACCGGCATCTTTTAGGTCTTGAGTAGCCTTCAATGAACTTCCACCTGTAGAAACCAAATCCTCTACAACGACAACTTTTTGACCCGGCACCACTTTTCCTTCAATCATATTTTCCATTCCATGTCCTTTTGGTTTGGATCGAACATAAATAAAAGGGAGGTCCAAATCATTGGCTAAAAGTGCCCCTTGAGGAATTCCGGCAGTGGCTACTCCTGCGATTGCTTCTACAGTGGGGAAATAATGCTGGATACTTTTGATCAGATTTTCCTTGATCATGGTCCGAACTTTTGGGAAGGAGAGGGCTAGCCTATTGTCGCAATAAATAGGGGATTTCCATCCAGATGCCCATGTAAACGGTTTGTCAGGCTGCAATCTGATTGCCTGGATTTCCAATAACTTATCAGCGACTTCCGCTGCAACATTTTGGTCTAAAATTTCCATATTTCAAAAATAGGAGATTAAGTTTGGCTAAGGTTGCGGCAACTGAAAAAAATATGCATTTTTGATTTTATACACCCAGCCGACTTTCGATTCGACCATGAGAATCTTTGTGAATGACAAGCCCCTGGATTTAATTAGTTACGACGAATTAGATCCCAAGAGGCATTTCGAATCCGTTTATTTCCCCGCAGATTTACTTCCTGCTCAGGCACAATGGGGCGATGATTTGCTTATTCACGAGCCTTCCAATGATCTCATCTTGAGTTTGCTTTATACGCTGAGAACTCGGAAGCTCAAAAAGCTGGACTCTATCACCTTGGTGACCAAAGATAAGGCAGCACTCAAAAAATTTGTGAAGAGTAGATTTTCGACTATCAAAGCTGCCGGAGGAATCGTGACGAAAAAGGACAAACTCCTTTTGATCTATCGTCTCGGCAAATGGGATTTTCCCAAAGGAAAATTTGAAAAAGGAGAAACACCAATTCAATGTGCCATGAGGGAAGTGGAGGAGGAGTGTGCGATTAAAGTAAAAGCTGGAAAGCCGATCGTTAATACTTGGCATACCTACACCCAAAACAGAAAGAGCATTCTGAAAAAGACCTACTGGTTTTCAATGGATTGCCTGAGTGATGATAAGATGACTCCTCAGCGGGAGGAGGGGATTGATGATATTCGTTGGTTTTATGAAGCAGATGCAAAAATCGCTTTGGTCAATTCCTATCCTTCGATGCGCTATTTATTCAAGCATTTTCTAAAATCATACCCCAAAGCTCAAAGCTTATAAGGAATAAACTCGCTCACATCTCCGCCAAACTTGTGGACTTCTCTGATAATCGTCGAGCTAATTGCTGCGAATCTTGGGGAAGTGATAAGGAACACGGTCTCTAGATCTTCGTTGAGGTAGCGGTTCATCTGACTGATCGTATTCTCATATTCAAAATCGGTAGTATTACGGAGTCCTCTTACCAGAAAATTGGCGCCATGTTTTTTTGCCAGCGTCGAGGTAAGCTCATTATACACAATCACTTTGACACGGTCTGTATCTTGATATACCTCTTCTATCTTACTGACCATCTTGTCGATGTCGAAATACCGATTTTTCTTGGTTGAATTATAACCTACGCCAATTATCACTTCGTCAAAAATATCCAAACTCCGGATGACAATATCATGATGTCCAAGGGTGTAGGGATCAAATGATCCTGGAAAAATGGCGATCTTTTTCATAGGTTAGACATATTGCCAATTCACTTCAAAAAGACTGAGATGCTTCAAGTTTTTGAACCCATGGGTATAATTCTGATTGGCTGAGGCCTCAATCAATCGAAAATTATTGAAATAAGATTTACCCCACTCTTCACTGATTCCCTTTGCGCCATGCTCATTGAAAACGCTAATTCTCACGAAATTTCGATCATATTCCAATTGCTTCACCAAGATCAAAACATACTTGAGAATATCCTCCGAAGAGTTGATTTCAAACAGGTTGAAAATACTTAATTCCTGATCTGTAAATGCCGCTGTGTACATGTTTCCCTCAAAAATGTAGATCAAAATCTCTTGCCCAATCAGATTGAAACGCTCTTTGAATAAATAAGAGAGGAAAGAAACTGAACCGTGGTGAAAACTAAGATCTGAAAATCTTGCGCTTAGAGTTTTAAATAACTTTCCGGAAATACCAGAAAGAACTTGCAGGTTGTTGCTATCCAGTGCAGTATTGAAATAGAAAGGATTTTCCAGCGTTTTTCCTGCAAATTCTAAATAGACATCTTCCTTTCCAGGTTGATAGAGCACTCCCGGGACGAGCGCAAAATATGGCGAATGAAGATAGATTTTAGCAGGAATATCAGACCGTAGAAGCGGATCTGTCAGGATGAGTTTTTCTAAACTATCTGAATTTAGCGAATTATGAGAGTGAATACAGATCGTATTTTCATTCTCATCTTTTGCAAAAATCTGGATAGAATTAGGGTATAAAAAAAGTGACAGATAAGATGCGTCCTGCAAATCGAATCTGTCACTTTTATAGACTTTAAGCTTGTTTTCCAAAATAACGGTAATTATTTCCAGTTACCTTCTGTAGAAGCGTCAGTTCTTGAACCAACCTTCAAAGCTTTCTCATTATTGTTTAATCTTCTATTCGGATTGATCGGGGCAGGATCTCTGATTTCAAATACGCTTACATCATATTGATTTCGCTCAACCTTATCTGCGAAAAACTCAAACATTTTTCCTCCTGATCCTGGAACAACTGCAAGAGCTTCCAAATTGAAGTCTGGATATTTACGTTCATTGAACAAGGAGTCGACTACAGCTACAGATCCAAGGGTATCGAATTCTACTGTAATCTCTTCTTTTCCGTATTCCAGAAGCGTTGTTGTTTCGGTCCGTTGAACAAGCCAGATTTTACCATCTGTAATGAATTTCTTTAATTCGGTCCAATTGCCAGCGTATTTTCCGTTGGAAGCTTGGAAGGCCAATTGAGCATCTCGAAGCATTTGGAGCTTCTCGATAATTGCGGCTTCGACCAGTGCAATTTTTTTCTCGTCTTCTACCACATTATCTACACCCTTCCAAAGAAGGTATCCAAGACCTATGGCCACTACGAAGAACACTAAGGATAGTACTTTTGGTAAATTCATTTTGTTAAAATTTTAAAATCTGGGTATGGTTGAAGGTTTTTAAGACGTGCTATTTTAGAGATTTATTTTCAAAATTAAAATATCCTCGCAATAATACTAAGTCCTTTAAGGATTTAATTCCCCAAAAGATTTGATGAAGGGCTTCTTTGGGCAATGATTGGAGTTCATTTATGTCCATCCAGCGGATTTCAGCTAATATTTGAGTACTAAGAAATAATTCAGGATCAGTTCCAAGAATTAATTTGCCACCAGTTTTCCGCACTAAAAAGAAATGCTCCATCCCATGTAGTGGCGGATCAAGGTATTCATGGACAAATAGGTAATTTTCAACGACGACTGCTAAGCCTGTCTCTTCCAAAAATTCTCGAATTAGATTTTCTTCGGCATTTTGCCCATAAATCATTCCTCCTCCAGGCACCGACCAAAGCACATTCCCATTTCCCATGAGATGCTTGATCATTAGAATTTTTTCATGCTGAATTAAAATTCCATTTACTCGAACCCGGAGGTGATTTCCAAATTTTGATTCGATTTCCTTGCTGATATTGTCCTCTGCCATTTACATTCGTACTATGTCCAAAGATAAGGAGCCTTCTTTCAAGCCTTCACATTTACTTACTGCTAATTTCCCCTTTTCGCCAACTGCTGGTCAGGCTGAATTTTTTAAAAAAATGGATCAATACCTGCTTTTGCCAGCTGAATCCAAACCCACTTTTGTACTTCGGGGATATGCAGGTACAGGAAAGACTTCTGTGATCTCTGCTTTGGTCAAATCACTTCCCAAACTGTCCATGCGCTCGCTTTTGCTGGCGCCAACTGGTCGCGCTGCGAAGGTGATGAGCAATTACAGTGGCAGGCCCGCTTATACCATTCATAAGATTATTTATAAGCCAAAAGGAGAAGATGGATCACTGAGTGGTGGATTTATCCTTCAAAAGAATTATTACAAGGACACGGTATTTATTATTGATGAATCTTCGATGCTGGCTGATGATGGTGGAATGTCTGGAAATCTTCTGGGAGATTTGATCACATTTGTTTTTTATGGAGCGGGTAACCGGTTGATTCTGGTTGGCGATACGGCGCAGCTTCCACCTGTTGGAAGTGATTATAGTCCGGCACTGGATGCCGGCTATTTATTAAGGCACTTTAGATTGGATGCTGATCATATTGAGCTTACTGAAGTGATGCGTCAAAAATTGGAATCTGGGATATTATTCAATGCCACCAATCTGCGGGATCAGTTGAAGAATGAAAAACCTGTCATTCAGATTGCTACCAAAAGCTTTCCGGATATTTTCAAAATGACCGGGGAGCGACTTGAAGATGGCTTGCGCTATGCTTATGATAAATATAGTACGGAGAACACCACCATTATCACGCGCTCCAATAAAGCTGCAGTTCAATACAATCAGTACATCCGGCGAGTAATCCATTTCTTTGAAGATGAAATCAGTTCTGGTGATCTCCTGATGATTGTGAAAAACAATTATACCTACATGGCTGAATCAGATCGCGTGAATTTCTTAGCGAATGGTGATATGGCTGAGGTAATGAAAATTCGGAATTTTGAAGAGTTTTATGGATTTCGCTTTGCAACGCTAGAATTGAGACTTTTGGACTATCCTGAAGAGCCAAATTTTGAAGCCAAGGTGATTCTGGACACACTTCATTCCCCAAGCCCTTCGCTGACCAGAGACCAGTACAGAGATCTTTATCGGCAGGTTTCGGAGGATTATGAAGATGTGGCCAGCAAAGTAGAGCGTAAAGAACTGATCAAAAAAGACCCTTTCTTAAATGCACTTCAGATCAAATTTGCGTATGCCTTGACTTGCCACAAAGCGCAAGGTGGTCAGTGGAAAGCGGTTTTTGTGGATCAGGGATATTTGCCAGAAGATCAAGTAGACCGTGATTTCACACGATGGCTTTATACCGCAATTACTCGGGCTACAGAGGAATTGTATCTGGTAAACTTTGACCAGACCTTTTTCTTCAAGACCAAAACCGAAGAGGATTTTAACTGACTTTAGGAAATGGTAATCTTTTAGAAATGCATACTTGGCACTATTTTTTCTACTTTTGAATCCTAGACGGCGTATCTTCGTACGTTAGAGTTCAAATTTGATTTAAGACTTAAACACTATAAAATCATGAAAAAATTAGGATTATTAGTTTCGCTACTTGTTTTTGTTTTTGCCTTTCAGGCTTATGCGCAAGAATCAAGTGCAGCAATTACTTTCAAAGAAAAATCAATTGACTTTGGAGATATCACCCAAGGTGATAAAGTATCGCATACGTTTCAATTTACCAATACTGGAAAGGCACCATTGATCATTTCGAATGTTGCGGTGACTTGCGGATGTACTGCCACTAATTGGCCAAAAGAACCAGTCGCGCCAGGTAAGACTTCAGAGATATCGGTTTCTTTTAATTCAGCCGGAAAAATGGGAGCGCAGAACTCGGTGATTCGGGTTTATTCCAATGCTTCGGAGCCAATCGAGAAAATATCGTTGATTTCCAATGTGTTGCCTAAGACAAAGTAATTGAACTAATCCAATGGATTAAACTAACCTCGAATTCTATTCGGGGTTTTTTTATGAAAAATTTTTGATCAGAACTTTCTCTCTTCATCTTGGTGTTTGCACCTAGTTAATATGAAAAAAACACAAAGAATGCCCAAGGAAAAACGAGTCACCATGAGCTCGGTTTTCAAAACAATCATCTGGCCAAGGAGAAAGCATCTTTTTTTAGGTCTATTCCTGATTATTATAAGTAGACTAGCCAGTTTGGTATTGCCAGGAGCCTCAAAAATCCTAATCGATGATGTCATTCCCAGCAATGACCTCGACATGCTCAAATGGCTTATTATCGGTGTGGTTGCGGCTATTGTAGTTCAGTCTGTTACTTCCTATGCCTTGACCCAGATTCTAAGTGTGGAGGCTCAAAATCTCATTTCGAAACTCCGATCTCAAGTTCAGGCGCATATCATTAAGTTGCCGATACGATTTTTTGATAACACCAAAACAGGAGAGTTGGTATCTCGGATCATGACTGATGTAGAAGGAGTGAGAAATCTGGTCGGAACTGGTTTTGCGCAGATGATTGGCGGGATTTTGACAGCGGTAATTTCATTATTTCTGCTGATCAGTATCAGCCCGATGATGACGCTTTACGTACTCGCTCCGGTTGTGATTTTCGGATTGGTTTCTTTGAAAGCGTTTGGAAAGATCAGACCCATTTTTCGTGAGCGAGGTAAAATCAATGCACAAGTCACTGGTCGATTGACAGAAACACTCGGAGGAATCCGAGTGATCAAAGGCTTCAATGCAGAAGCACAAGAAATTAAAACTTTTGCAAAGGGTGTGGATGACCTTTTTCAAAATGTAAAAGCCAGTCTCACTACGACCAGTTTGGTTACTTCTGCCGGAGCACTTCTACTGGGTTTGGCATCTGCGGGAATCATGGGAATGGGTGGTTATATGATCATGCAAGGGGAGATGACTTTCGGAGATTTCCTCGCATTTACACTTTATTTGGGCTTTATGATTGCACCGATTGTCCAGATGTCAAATATCGGATCTCAACTCACCGAGGCTTTTGCCGGACTTGATCGTACCGAAGAGATTATGAATTCACC
>JBBQDY010000044.1:0-14938 GCA_038320155.1 Cytophagales bacterium | reverse complement strand
CGCCTTCGATCAAATGCTCATGCGCCGGTGTTCTTCGCTTGTCTGGATAAGAGTGGAAGCGTAACAAACCCTTTGGAAGATTTCCGTATCCCAGACCTTCATCCAATAAAAGCGCAGCCAAAATCCCTTTGTAATCTTTGTTGTCAAGTGACATTGAGATACTACTTCCCTGACTTTTCAAGGCTTCGTCAAGGTCATCGTAGAAGGCAAATTTCTCAATGTTATTCATGAATTTTTGGACAAAGGAACTTTGACTCAAATCCCCATCTCCTTCTAGGAAGGCAAATAAATCTTTAAACATTCTCGATGCAGCTCCACTTGCTGGTACAAATTTCACGACTTCGATGCCTGCAGCTTGTTCGGGATAAGCTGTTAGATAATGATCTAAATCACTTGAATCCAAAACTTTAATTCCATCAGCTGGGGTGGCAGGGGCGGTGATATTTAAAAAGGGGAATCCATTTTTGAAATTTTCGATTTGGGAAAAGGCAATTTCAGGGTTCATTCCCTGTTTGCTTATTTGTTCGTTCAGACTTGTATTCATGGCTTTGGGTTTCGAAAAGTTTAACTGTAAGATAGTAGACCGAAGTATGTTCCTCAAGTCAATCCAGATTTTTTTTTCGGAAAGGTTTTTTACCTCGAAGTCCGCGAAGGTTTCGCAGAGGGACGCAAAGCAAATGTTAGAGAATGGATATGTTCATAAGAAAAAATCCCACCAACCTTCCTTTCAGACATGTTCTCACGCACTTAGTTCTTGTGTTTTTAATAGATCTGAGAAAAAAATTTAAAATAGAATTCCTACGAATTGCATTCTTGTAGCTTTTGAGATCAGCGAAAATCTGCGTTTTAATCCGTGAAAATCTGCGGGAAGTAAAGAAGGGGTTCCCACAGATCTTCACAGAAAAAGTCACAGATTCACACAGATTTGGTTCTTTTATTTTTTTGAGATCTGTGATAATCTGTGTTAAAATCCGTGGAGATCTGTGGGAAAAAAAAATTTTGCTTCCCGTTAAAATCTACGGGAAATAAAGAAGGGGTTCCCACAGATCTACACAGAAAAAGTCACAGATTCACACAGATCTGGTTCTTTTATTTTTTTGAGATCAGCGAAAATCTGCGTTTTAATCCGTGAAAATCTGCGGGGAAATAAAGAAGGGGTTCCCACAGATCTTCACAGAAAAAGTCACAGATTCACACGGATCTGGTTCTTTTTCTTTTTGAGATCTGTGATAATCTGTGTTATAATCCGTGGAGATCTGTGGGAAAAAAAAATTTTGCTTTCCGTTAAAATCTACGGGAAATAAAAAAAAGGATTCTAATCCCAAGGACCCGCCTCTATGCTTGAAGATTACCTTATCCTAACTCGAATGTTGCCAATGCTATTTCGCCGCTGCGAGCTCTTATCATACTTTTTTACTCCTTCAATCGAAGTTTTTCAAATGAAATCTGATATGATGCCCTGGCTTTTTTTGTGCCAAAATGGATATCGAATCCTCCGCCAATTGTAAGATTCTAGGATACCCGCCAGTCGTTTGCGCGTCTCGCATCAGGATAATCAGCTTGCCTCCTGAGGTCAATTGGATTGTCCCGGGATATACCGGCGCAGTCATCCGCTCGGGAATTGAATTGGGCATAAGTTCCTCGAGCTGAAAAGCCATACGATTGGCTAAAGTTGAAATGGTGAAGTCGGATTCTAGAAGTGACGTTTGACTCTCCGATGAGAGTGAATCAAAGTCTGGACCTGGATAGACAGTCAAGCTTTTATTTTGAAACCAATCGCTCTTTGTTTTTACAGAGGAGAAAGTTTCCGAAGCCTCAGACTGATTGGTAAAAAAGGGAATCTTTTCTCCTTTGGAAAGCATGCTTGGTGCCGTGATTTTGGGATAAAAACTTCTTGAATCAAGAATTTCCTCCATTTGAAAGCCTTGCGCAATTCCAAGATAGAGGATACTTCCGAGGATGAATCTTCCTATTTCCAGCTTATCTCCGGGTTTGATTTTGATGATGGAGCTGAGGATCAACTCTCCGTTTTTCTTGACTTCAGCTTGAGCTCCTGCCAGACCAATTGTGGTAAAGCTATCAAAGCTGCATTTGAACCCGGGCTGAAGGATTTCGAGTATCGCCGCATTCGGATTGTTTTTGAGCAGGTGATTAAGCCATTGGTAAGATCGTTGATCCATTACGCCTGAGATCGGAATTCCCCATTTCCCAAGCCCAATTCTTCCCAGATCCTGAATGCTCGAACCTGGGTTTGTTTTTAGGATTTCCAAATATCCGATATCCTTAATCATGACTTTTTTGAGGGTTTTAGGTCTTCTGCGATTTGGTCAAACTCATCTTTGGTGATCGGGTAAAATTGGATTCGCTCACATGGTTTGGCAAAAACAGGAGGATGTTCATTTTTATCAAAAAGAGGGATTGGAGTCTTGCCGATCACATGCCAGCCGCCCGGACTTTCAGTGGGGTAGATTCCTGTTTGTGAACCTCCAATAGCAACTGATCCGGGATCGATTTTCCGGTCGGGAACACTTTTCCTTGGACAGTGCAGTTGAGGATCCAAACCATCCAAATACATAAAGCCCGGCAAAAAACCGAAAAAGTGAATGCGATAAGTCGGGCCGGAATGAAGTTCAATTAGCTTTTCGGGATCGAGGGATAATGCTCTGGAAAGGTCGATCAAGTCCTTTCCCATTTCAGGATCATAGCAAACCGGAATTTCCCAAAGGGTGTTAGGCAAAGGAGAGCGCTTGATCTTTGATTCAAGAAATCTTGACCAAGTCTTCATTGCATCGGGATTTAATTGGTTTTTCACCAAACAGGAAAGTGTCTGAAATCCTTTTCTGATCTCCCGAACTTCTCCTTCAAACTGCGTTTTGATCGCCAGTTCCCAACTGATAAGTTCCTCCAAAAGCTCATCACTTGGAGTTTCCTCCCAATACAATTCCAGAATAAATGGACTGATCTGTCGAAGACTAGGTCTCATTTCCAATACTTTTCCCGAATAATCGGAAGGAAACTCATCAAGCCCGGATTGTCCCCGTGGAAGCAAAGCGTCTCCGCAAGAACCGGAATTTTATTTCCTGAATTGGTTATGATCTGCTGTTCTTCGATGATAAACCGGATATGCTCATCGACTTCCTTGAGCGTTGTGAAAAGCGACTTATGCTTAGTTCTTGGGAGCAGTTGATAATTGTCTTGATAAGCTCGATCTCCAAAGACTTCCAGCCGGGTTTTCAATCCGAATCGCTCCGCCCAAAAAAGCATTTGAGAACCTGGGGATACAAAAATCGGTATTTGCTTAAAATGTCCAGAAAGCCATTCACAAAGGTTCTGGGCTAAAGTAGAATTGGCCATAGCATCGTTGTAGAGTGCTCCGTGAAATTTGATATGATCGATTTTGATTTCCATTTGCTGAGCTACACCTGAAAATAACGTGATTTGTTCTCTGAGAGAAGCAGCTAAATCAGCGAATTCCAAATTCATGGATTTTCTTCCAAAATCAGCTCGATCTGGATAGGAGGGATGCGCCCCAACTTTTACCGCTGCCACTTTAGCTAGTTGCAGGCTGGATTCAATACTGGCTTGATCCCCAAAATGCCCTCCACAAGCGATGCTCGCGCAGTCAATGAAAGGATAGATTTCTTCCTCGATCGGTACCCCTTCACCGAGGTCGCAATTTATTTTAGGGAGTTTGGATGGTCTCATTTGAATAGAAAAATACTGAATTTATCGTCAAAGCTCACTATGTATCGAGAAACTGATGTTTGGTTGGTTTCGCACAGCGTCGCAGCGTCACCTTTAGAAAATCTAGCTTATAAATTCTAAGGCATTTAGGAAGAAGTCAATTTTAAATCGGCTAATATCAATAGTTGATGTGTAAGAGCGATTATATAAAAAGAGAGTTATCCGCATCGTTGCGTCCCCGCGAGAAATGAAAACCCTATCATTTAACTTGTCGAAACCCCTCAGAGATTATTATAGTATTTGATCAATTCATTCAGCTGCTTCCCATCGATTTTCCCTTTGCTAAGCCGTAAATGATGCATGATCGCTAGCGATTTTTTCATCCGACTTTCGGGACTTTTGACTTTGGTTACCAAATAAACCAAGCTCCGTTGTTTACCAGGTGTAAGCGCACGAAAGATCGTGCTTGCCTCTTCATCTTGATCAAGCATAACTTGAAACTCTTCGGGCACCTCATGTCCAAACTCACTGTGATCGCGTTCGATTTTGATATTGACTTGATTTCCCTCTTCTATTTCCAACCTATATCGGAGCTGTTGATTGATCAAAATGTACCAACAGGTTTTAGCTTTGAACAGAGCCATGTGATACGGACCTGTTTGGTCCAGCCAAACCAGAACCCTTCGATGGCTTTCATCCATTAATTCCGAGACCAATTGATCTGGTACAGGAATATGATATTGCCAATGGTTGAAATCAAACTTGCTCAAAATTCCTTTGAAATCTACCATGACTAATTCTTGATGATCCGGATGGCTTGTTCGCCCTCAGTAAGACTTACGGTCAAAACAAAATCTGAAACGCTAATTTCTTGAGTTGGCAATTCACGTATTTCTCCAGTGATTGGGCTGATCATTTGGATGGAATAAGTGCCGGGTTCGATTCGCATATTAATATGAGAATCAGCTTTACCGGCCTCTACCAAATAGATTAAATATCCTCCTGCGCCGTCATCAAGAGCATGGCTAAACATTCCCGGTGAGGCATAAATCAGTTCATTTGCAGGAGAAGTTTTCTCCAAATTCAGGGAATGGATAAGTTCGGATAAGATTTTTAATTGACTTCGAAAAGCAGGGCTGCCTCCTCCAGGAGCCTCATTGATGCCAGTTCCATTTTCCTTTCCCACAAAAAAAGAATAATCCAGGTTGTTATAAAGTCCTCCGCCGGAAAGCATAAAAGCCCATGCTTGACGGCGATAAACTTCGTCAGACTCTCCTGCAAAGCCTGATTCATCAAATCCAATGACACGATTGAGATGCAGATTCCATTCGGCAGATTCAGGCCAGTTGTAGTGAAAATTTACTATTGAAATATGCTTCGATACCTCATAAAGTGGAGCTTTGAAATTGGCGTAATTTTGAGCAATGAGATGTTTTTTGGGAAGATTTTCCTCCTCATTGACGATGGTCATGACCATTTCCTCTTGCCAGTCTAATGACAGTTGATCGGCATAGTCTACTTTTTCCATCCAATTGGGGCCATCGATTTGATATTTGTTGGCAATGTTTAAAATCGACCTTCCTCGATCAGACCAAGGTTCGTTTTGGATCTCAAAGAAGAAATTATCAAAGCCATTTAGCTCGTTGACCAATTTTCGAACGTAGGCTTTTTGGAGTCCGAGCAGCTGTCCATTTTCTTTGGTATGCGCTAATTTGCGATCGATTTCGGACTCAGCGCCCACACGATTTGCGGGGTTTTGTGGATTCATGCCCCAATGTTCATCACTATAGATTGAGGAGAAAAGCGTCACTTCTACAATGATATCCAAGCTTTCAGCAAGCTTCATGAAGTCAGCGAGCCGTTTGAAATAATCCGAATTATAGTCGCTCCAATCGTATTTAATATCACCGCTTTTTACCACTGTTTTCCAGGGGATACTTGCTTTTCCAGCAGCGGGAGCAAGCGTGTTGAATTTGATCCCAAAACTCGTGGAGATTTCAAAATAGCTGCCCATAAAGATTCTCGTGTAGTTCATCCCTTCCCGATGGAGTGTTTCGAGGTAGGTTTTATAATCAAAATCTGTATTGATCACAGCTCCGTAATGTTCTGCGGAGGTAATTAGGGCTAATGGTTTTCCCTTGTATTCGAAATAGTGCGGATTTTCTTCAAGAAGCTGAATGGGATGGTTTTGGCCAAAGCTCATTATTTGAAATAAAATGAATAGCAGGGCCAATAGAGAAGCTTTTTTCATGAAGATTGGTTTTAACATCATTCAATTTACCCAAAAAAAAAATTGAAAAAGTGCGCAATGATTCAAAGGGTCCATCGATTCAAGATGGACGTTTTCATAAATCTGAAAAAGGTAGATTAAAGACGGACCTAACTCCATTCCGTAGAATTTTATTCGTCTGCAGTTTGGCTTACTTTGAAATTTATAATGAATGTTGTACCTATCCCTACCTCGCTTTTCACTCGAATAGAACCTCCGTGACTTAATATGATATTTTGAGTATTGGTAAGACCCAGGCCAGTCCCCATATTTTTGCTGGTGAAAAATGGCTCAAAAAGGCGTTCTAGATTCTCTTTTGGAATTCCTCCTCCATTATCCTCAATTTCTATTTTACAGAATCTGCCTTTGATAATGGTGGATAATTTCAAAAATCCGTCTTTTCGATCAATAGCTTCCACTGCATTTACAATCAAATTGATCAGGGCTATTTTGACTTTTTCTATATCGACTTCAATATTGCAAATATCAGGTTCATAATTTTTTGTGACTTTAATCCCCTTCATCTCTATTCTGTCTTTCACCGCATCCAGAGCTTCATCGAGAACCTTATTAATGGATTGTGGGGAAATATCAAGTTCTGAGAATCGAGTGCTTTCCAGCAGTTGGGTGACCAATTGATTGATTCGATTACAATTCCGCTGAATGACCTCGATAAGAACTCCACTTTCTTTGAGTACTTGTTCCGGAAGCTCCATTTGAAGTTGATCAGCTGAGAGAACTATAGTGGTCAGGGGATTCTTTACTTCATGAGCCAGAAGCCTGGCAATTCTTCCTGTGGAGGAGAATTTTTTGAGATTATGCTCTTCTTCCTCTTTTACTTTTAGGGCTGAAAGATCCTTGATTAGGACTTGAAAAAGATTGACATTCTGCTTGGCGATGCTAATCAATCCACGAAAAGATTTTCCGGATTTGCCGATCAGGGTAGCTTCAAAGTCAATGATTTCAAACTTATTTTGAAGTTTTTCAATCATTTGGTTTTTGAGGAATGGCTCTTCAATCAAATCTGCGAACACGGCGATAGTTGAATTGGATGGAAGTTCATCGTCAAATTCAAACTTTGAAAAAGAGCTCGGATTTGCTTCTAGGATATTGCTTTCCTTATCAATCAATAAAAAAGGGTCGGATGCTCGCTCAAAAATTGATCGAAATTTCTCGCCGGCCAGATCAAGATTTTCCTTTATCTGGCTATCCCGATGGGCATAACGTAGTGTCCGGTCAAGAGTAGCGGCATCAAATTCGCCTTTGACCAAGTAGTCAGAAGCACCAAGCTGAAGGGCTTCGCGATCCAAGTTGCCGGTAGACATTCCAGTCAAGAGGATCACAGCGGCATGCATCTGATGCGCTTTGATTTCCTTGATCAATTCTAGTCCAGTTTCTTTGCCCAAACGATAATCCACCAAAAAAATATCAAACCGCTGTTTGATTTTATCGAGCGCATCTTCATACGAAAATGCATGTTCTACTAAATAGACTGGCTCATCAATTTTTTTCAATAAAGACTTTACCAGAAAAAAATCATCGGGATCATCGTCCACATACAAAATTCGGATATGTTCCTTTTTCATTGGATTAGGTTGGAAGTTTTACAGTGGATGACCAATAATTTTTTATCTCTTTTGTCACCTTTACCAAATCTTCAAAGGTACCGGGTTTCGTGATAAAACTACTAGATCCCATTTTGTAGGTAAATTGAATGTCTTCTTTCAGATTAGAGGTGGTAAAAATAATCACAGGGATTTTTCTATAATCCTCATGACTTTTAATTTCCTGTAAGGTGGTTTTCCCATCTTTCCGTGGCATGTTCAAATCTAATAATATAATATCCGGAACTGGATAGATGGAATCGTCGGTACTGGATGTTTTACTGAGATAATTTATTAAATCCTCCCCATCACTCACGCAGGTCACGTTTTCTTTCGGAAGGCATTTTTCAAATGCTTTGAGGATCAATAATTTATCATCATCGTCATCCTCTGCGATAAGAATATGAATTGATTTTTTGTTCTTCATATATACATAAGGTGATTTAAGAAAAAATATTTTAGGTGGTTTTTTAATTAGCAGCCTCTAATTTATCGATGGCTTTGGAAGTACAATTTTGAAAGTTGCTCCATTAGCAACAATTCCCTCTGCGCTAATAACTCCTCCATAATTTTCGATGATTTTCCGAGTAATAGATAAACCTATTCCAGTGCCCTCAAATTCATTTTTTCCATGCAGTCTTTGAAAGATAGTAAAGATTCGTTCGGCGTAACTTTGATCAAAACCTATACCATTATCTTCTAATATGATCAGAAAGTAGCCGATTGATTGATCAAGCTGTGGATAGGTTTTGATTAATTCTTGGGGCGCCTGCGCTGTGGAGATTGTGATTTGAGGAATAGTTTCCTTCTTCGCGAATTTCAAAGAATTAGATAGTAGATTCTGAAACACCTGTCTAAATTCTGTCTCTTTGCCATCCACAACAGGTAGATTTTGGAACGTTATGATTGCATTTTTCTCATTTATAGCGACTTCCATATCATCTATCACCGAATTCACCACTTCATCCAAAAAAACCTTTTTCACATTTTCATCAGAATCTCTTCCAGCTCTACTGTATTCTAACAGATCAGTGATCAGTCGACGCATGCGATAGGCAGAGGCAGAAATTCGGGCTAAGTAATGATTTCCTTCCTCATCCAATTTCCCTTGATATTGTTCTTTGAGTAGATCTGAAAAGGAAGTGATTTTGCGAAGTGGTTCTTGAAGGTCATGGGATGCGATATAAGCGAATTGTTTCAATTCGTCATTCGATTCATTGAGTTGTTCAATTTTATCCTTTAGCAGTTCCTGAGATATTCTTATTTTCTCATCCTTGATTTTTGTGGCTTTATTGAAATGAAAAATTGAAAATAGTGTGAGCGCGCCCATTAAGACTGACATAAATGAAATCAAACCTATAATCAGTGGCAATGCCGCAATATTATTAATCAAGATTTTATTCCGTTCTATTATCAATTGACTTTCTTCTTCATTGATTTTATTGATCAAGCCTTTGATCGCCCGATATCCATTGATTGAATTTTCTATTTTCTCAGGGCTTAAAAAACCCACTAAATCCCCGTTCTCCTGATAGTATTTTTTTGATTGCTCAAATATTTCAAGGCGAGTTTGAATATGCGCTTGAATTTCTTTGAGGTACTTCTGTTGCGTCTCATTGTCTGAGGTGAGTTGAAACAAGTAGGGAAAAATTTCTTTTCCAGTTAGCTTTGAAGATTCATAATTGGCCAAGAATTCTTCATTTCCTGTCAATATATAGCCCCTGATGCTTGTTTCCCGCTCGAGTATATTTGCATACAATTCATTATTTCGCTGCAGCACCTCCTCCGTATGAACTAAAGCAGAGGTATAAAAATCAATTCTATTTGCCACCCATATAGATACTCCGCTCCCAAAAATGACCAAGATAAGCGTGACGATCGAATAGACTTTTACTTTTTCTAATTTTGGTACTTGCTCAAATTCCATAATTTTAGCCCGATTTGGGAATTTTTTTTCTCAATTTTGTAAAAATTTATTTGTTTCTGAATCGGTTTGCCCACCTAAAAAAAGCTATTTCGACGATTTTGCATGCTTTCCAATACATATTTATGCTATCGGCACAAGCATTGAACCATTACAATCGAAATCATTTAACCATTTAAACCAAATAATTATGGGTTCATTATTGTACATCGTCGCTGTCATCCTGGTTATAGGATGGCTTATCGGAGTGTTTGCTTACAGTGCAACAGGTCTGATTCATGTTCTTTTAGTAATAGCTGTCATAGCTGTAGTATTTAGATTGATATCCGGAAGAGGAGTCTGATGCTTATTTTCTAACTGGACTAAATTAAAATCATTATTTTAACCTAAACCACAAAACCATGAATAACACAGAAATGAAAGGTAACTGGAATGTTATCAAAGGAAAATTAAAACAAAAATACGGAGATCTTACTGACGACGATTTGACTTACGCAGAAGGAAAAGAAGATGAGCTTTGGGGAAGAATCCAAAAGAAGACAGGAAAGGCCAAAGAGGAGCTTCAGGAAGAAATCTCAAAACTTTAAAGTAAAAAATATGAAAAAGGAAAATGTAAATCGAACATTATGGATAAGTGGATTGTTAACCGGTGCATTGGTTGGAATTTACTTATATCAAAACAAGGATCAATACAAACCTCAGCAAAAGAAATTGAAAGGTTTAGTTGATGACTTGAAAAAGACGGCTAACGAATTTGGGTCTAAAATCCTCCAGATAGGTCAAGAGCAACTTGAAGCAACCAAAAGAGTAGGTCAAAATTCTTTTGAAGCAACCAAGGAGGCTGCAAAAAATACAACTGAAGCTGCCAAAAATACGGCAGAATCAGTGAAGCACGGGAATTATTAAGATTAAATTCAACAAGTAGGTGAAGTCTTTGATTTCACCTACTTGCTGTATCAACTATATTTTTCAAAATATTAAACTGTAGGAAAAGGTGACTAAAGAAAACTTAATCTTAGTAGTCGATGATGAGGAAGGAATTAGAATTCTATTAGCAAGATTTTTGACTCGAAAAGGATATACCGTTCTGTCTGCAGGCACCCTCCAAGAGGGGATTCATATTTTTAGACAAAAAAGCCCTGAAATAGTTTTTTTAGACATGAATTTACCTGACGGTAATGGATTAAAAGAATTGAAATCATTCAATGTATCAGCAAATGGCAACAGAGTCATTATGATGAGTGCATTTGATAATCAGGAGGTTCGAAATGAAGCAATGCTAAATGGAGCTGTTGATTTCCTAAGCAAACCATTTAATGTTTCTAAGCTAAACGACCTTGTTAAAAATCAAATTAACCCCAACTCAATCAATCATGGCAAAAATTCTAGTAATTGACGACAATATTGACATCTGCCAGCTTTTAGAGCGGTTTTTGACTAAGAAAGGATACGAAGTCACCACTACAATAGCAGGAAAGGATGGGCTCAATTTGATTAAATCAAATTTCTACGATTTGATTTTTTGCGATTTCAAATTGCGTGACATGGATGGAAGAGAGATTTTGCAAAAGGTTCGAGAACATTCACCTGATACCCAAGTAGCCATTATTACTGGATATGCAGATGTGAAAGTGGCAGTGGAAGTTATCAAAAATGGCGCCTTCGATTATGTCACAAAACCGCTTTTTCCGGATGAGATCCTGAATCTAATCGAACGTGCTCTTGCAAAAACTTCCGGTAAGAAAGTCGAAAGTGCATCTGCAAAGCCGATGATCCAGTCTTCTGGAAAAAAATCCACAGCTGGAAAGTCTCACTATTTAAAAGGAACAGGGAAGGAGTCTAAGCGTCTTTACAAAGAAGTGAATTTGGTAGCACCCACACAGCTTTCAGTAATTATATATGGAGAAAGCGGTGCAGGAAAAGAGAATATAGCCCGTACTATCCACGATCAAAGTGAGCGCGCTAATAAGCCATTTATAGCCATAGATTGTGGAGCATTGACCAAGGAATTAGCTGGAAGTGAGCTTTGGGGACACGAGAAAGGCGCTTTTACAGGTGCATCCTCAGAGAAGCCAGGGCAATTCGAATTAGCAAACGGAGGGACCATTTTTCTGGATGAGATTTCTAATCTTTCATACGAAATTCAAGTTGGACTTCTCCGCTTGGTGCAAGAGCGAAAGCTAAGAAGAATAGGGGGGACGAAAGATCAATCCATAGATGTAAGAATATTAGTAGCTTCCAATGAAGACTTGAGGAAAGCCGTTCAAGAGGGTAAATTTCGTGAAGATCTCTACTTTAGATTTAATGAATTTAGCCTGACTGTACCGCCTTTGCGTGATCGTACCGGTGATATTGAATCCTTTGCAGAGTATTTTTTGGAACTTTCTAATGAGGAATTGGGAAAGAAAGTTTTTGGATTTGAACAGGATGTGATGGAAGTATTTTCGACATACGATTGGCCTGGAAATCTACGTGAAATGCGAAACGTGATCAGACGAGCCACATTGCTTACTGATGGGAATAAAATGACACTTTCAGCTTTACCTCCTGAAATGGTCTATGCTCAAAAATTTAATTTTACAGATTCACATGATTCTTCCGGAAGTACCGTCACCAAAAAAGCTCCTCTTAATCTGAAAGATGCAGCCGCTGAGGCAGAAGCTGAAGTTTTAAAGAAAGTACTCGAAGAGGTGAAATATAATCGGACTAAAGCCGCAAAAAAATTAGGGATAGACCGAAAAACCTTGTTTAATAAAATGAAACAATACGAAATCTGATCTTTCTGATTTATATAACTTAACATTATAAATCTAACGGCTCCTTGATGCAAGGGGCCTTTTTTATGAGAAATTTACTACCAATCTGGGGAATAATTTTCGCAAAAAGTTTAGGTTAGATGAAAAATAAGTTGCGGATTGATCTTAATATTTCAATTGAATTCTCTTTTACCAAATTATTCCATGATAGTATGTACATATCCTAAAATCTTATATGGAATCGAATTGAAGGCATAGCAATTGAAATATAATGTATAGTATATTTCTAACGATTTAACCACTACTAAAATGAGCACAATAAGCAAAGCAACTTTATCCAATCATCTCAAACTTGATACAAAAGAAATGAGTAAAGTATCAGATAAGTTGAATGATCTTTTATCCGATTACCATATTTTTTATCAGAATGTACGCGGATTCCATTGGAATGTTAAAGGTGATAACTTTTTTGAACTTCATGAGAAATTTGAAGAGCTCTACACCAAACTCTATCAAAATATAGACGAGCTCGCCGAGCGTATCGTTACCATTGGATTCAAGCCTCTCCATTCCTATACAGATTATTTGAAACAAACTATTCATAAAGAAATAACTGATGTAAGCAATGGCGACCAATGCGTGAAGCATGTCATTGATGGATTGGGGATTTTAGCTCACTCACATCGGGAAGTTGCCAATATGGCGGGCGATGCCAGCGATATAGCGACAGAAGATTTATTGACCCAATTTGTAGGCGATCTGGAAAAGCGGATGTGGATGTTCACCATGTTTGCAAAGTAATTTTGAAAAAATATCAACAAAACACCGAGGCTGAGAGGTCTCGGTTTTTTTGTTCCTAATCTTAATATTCAGTTGAAATAGCCTACACTAGCGCTTTTTCACAATATTCGACACACTTCTGAACCTCTTTTACAGCATCTGAACCTTCAGGAATTTGATATTCCAATTCAATAGTAGCCGGAAAGCCATACTTATTGGACTTTATCAACTGCAGCATTTCAGTAATTGGAGTATCGCCTTTCCCCCAAGTAACATTCCCTTTTCCATTGGCTGGAGTGGTGCGGTCCTTTGTGTGCATGCTTAGAATTCTGCTGTGTTGCTTATTAATCAATTGGAGTAAATCTGAATGTCCGGCAGCGATATAGTGGCCTGCATCGAGATTCAAGCCATTTTTTGGACTTTGGGAAAGTGCTGTATCCCAAAAATTGAAAGTCTCCTGCTCATGCCCATGGTATCCTACAGCCATTCCGTATTTCTCGCCCATTTTACCAAGTTTGAGCGTATGCGCATCGTTTGATGGATGCTCAAGGGTCACATGTGAGGCGCCGAGTGCTTTGGCAGCTTTCATTCCATAAGCGATGTCAGCATCGGAGTTATTCATTCCAAAAGCATTTGGCTTGAACGCATAAATACTGACTCCCGCATCCTTATACATATTTCGCATTTGCTCAAATTTCTTCATATCTGCCTTTGCTCGCCAATCAGACACTTCTTTTTGATAAGCATCACCCTGAACTCTTAATTCTTCCAATTCCTTTTTTTCGTCCTCGGTTAGTGCCTCTCCTCGCCGTGCTTTCCCGCCCAATTGGCCCATCCGCATACGATTAATTGGAGATGTCGGCATTCCTGCAAAAGACTCTGCTGGATCTCCCATCAATTCGATGGCGCTTACGCCGCTATCTTTTACATATTGGAGTGTAGCTTCAGCGCTTTGGTCCGGCATGGATCGGAAGGAATAGGTGATGCAACCGATTTGGACTCCATTAATCAGGGAGTTTGGCTTATTGAAATTCCGGATAATTGCTGGAGCTCCATGGAGCCAAGTCGGGGAGGTGATTAGGCCTGCTGCACCAAGTGCTGACTTAATGAGAAAATCTCTTCTGGTTTTCATAGGTTCTTGGGGTTGTGAATAATGGAAGAAAAGGAAATTTCCTGACAAGTAAAACCCATTCCTGTAAATGTGGCTTGAGCCTGCAAAATCACCTTATAGTTGAGTGATTATATTTTTTTATCATTATATGAAAATAAAAAATTCCTATTATTTAATTATACTTGTTCTACAGCCTATAATTTATTTTGGCAATCTACAAAATTATATTTTTCCAATAGGAATAGTACATTTTGACGATAGCCTATACTTATATTTCATACTAGTAAAGAGGATTTATTCCAAAGAAAATCTAAATTCTAGTAAATGAAGAGAGGTTCGTAATTGAAAATTTTTAATTTTCTATTTTTTTACAAATAAATGGGGGATCGGCTGCTCGAATTTTTGAGCTCCTCAACTAATCGGTCCTCAATTACTATCACTAGTTAGAATATTTTCTTGATAGCGATAACTCGGAATTGGCTCAACTTTTGAAATATTTACATCCTATGAACAATTATAAATTACTTTTAATAGACGACGATA
Source organism: Cytophagales bacterium (assembly GCA_038320155.1). Lineage (GTDB taxonomy): Bacteria > Bacteroidota > Bacteroidia > Cytophagales > Cyclobacteriaceae > Algoriphagus. The sequence goes on along the minus strand of JBBQDY010000044.1, from coordinate 267 downwards.
AGATTTCACTTATTATCAACAAGCAATTTTTGAAAAAACAGGAAGAACATAACGGGACTGACATTGAATTTTTTGAAGACGCAGAAGTTGGGTTAAAAGCCGTAACCAATCGCCTCAGTGATAAATCAACTCCTCCATTATGGATTTTGCTGGATATCAATATGCCCAATATGAATGGTTGGGAATTTTTAGACTATCTGAAAAATGTCAATCGTGATCAACGAGCGAAAGTTATCATGATGACTTCCTCAGTCAATGAAGAAGATC
>JBBQDY010000043.1:0-14978 GCA_038320155.1 Cytophagales bacterium | reverse complement strand
GATTGAGTTTTTTGACTCGAAGAATCAGAAATTACGAGAGTTTTCTTCCAAAGGAATCAATGGAGATACCTTAAAAGTAAAAGCTGGAAGCAATGAATTCAACTGGAATCTTCGCGTACAGGATGCGGAGGGATTTGATGGGCTGATCATGTGGGCAGGAAACCTCCGTGGACCAAAAGTTACTCCTGGAACCTACACTGTCCGGATGACATTGGATGGAAAAGCACAAACCCAAACCTTCAAAGTCCTAGCTGATCCTCGCTATGAATCAACTCAAGCGGATCTCGTATCTCAATATGACTACCTACTTGGGATAAGAGATAAGCTGACTGAAACACATAAAACGATCAAACTGATCCGCACTTACCGGGCGGAGATGGATAGCTTAGAAACTGAACCTTCTAATCTAAAACAAGTAATGACTGAGATGGATGAAATAGAGAAGACGCTCTATCAGACTCAAAACAAGAGTGGACAAGATCCTCTCAACTTCCCAATTCGCCTTAATAACAAATTGGCTCATCTAAGCAGCGTGGTAGGAAATGGAGATTATCGACCAACTGATCAATCTATAGAAGTCAAAACCGAGCTGGTCACAAAGATTGATGCGGAGCTTACTCGATTCCGAAAGCTGGAGCGTGAACAAATTTCTAAGATTCTCAATATCGAAGAAATGAAGACCAAACTTGATAAGAAGAAATAAAAATTCTGATCACAAGCAGCAGTCCTTCCTTTACCCTGATTTCCGTTAATTGCCAGGCTGGAAGACAGATGACGGATGATCGAAGTAGACTAAATACAGGATGTCACTTAATGTTCGAAGTCATATTTACTGCCTGTCAAGAAAGCGAGTAATCAGAGAAATCCCTCTCAATAATTTGAGAGGGATTTTTTTTAGAATGGCTGGTAAGATTTTATCTGCTCGATAAAGGTAGTCGCACTACTTGGAGCAATCAGAAGTATGAAGAGAATTCCAAAAATTGCCCCGTACAAATGAGCATCGTGATTGATGGCATCATCCTGATTTTTACCCTTGAAATAGGAGTAAATCAAAAATAAACCCCCTAGTATAAATCCTGGCAAACACAGAATTCCGAACAAACAAATGTCAGACAATGGAAGAACTATGATACTTGCAAAAACAGTTGCTGACGTTCCCCCTGAAGCTCCAAGCGCTCGATAATAACTGTTGTCCTTATTTTTCAAGTAGGTAGGAATATCTGAAATCACAATTCCTGCTAGGTAGAATAGTACAAATATCACCCCACCAACTACCACTCCGAATTTATAGCTTAGTATCTGCTCCACTACTCCTCCAAAGAAATAGAAAGTAAACATGTTAAACAGCAAATGAATGTAATCCTTATGGATAAAGCCCGAGGTCACAAACCTGTCCCATTGGTTTTTATGCTTAATCTGATAGGGGATAAACATCCATCGATTCAGAAATTCTGGTTTATTAAAACCATAGAAACTGATCCCCACCGTTATGAGAATTAGCGCAACTGTAATAGTAATTGACATAGCTTATTTTTCCCTGTGGATGAGGTCCTCGGTGATTTGCTTGAGTTCTAAGTAATAGGATTCGTTCTGGAAATTGATTTGACCAAATTGCTCAAATCCTGCGGCAAAGTATGCGCGCATCTTTTTTTCGGTCAATTCTTTGATGCCTAAAGCATTGTAAATTTTCTTTACCGCAGTCACTTTTTCCTCTTTATCAAAGTCTTTTTGATTGAGCCAAAAAGCTAATTCTTCCGCCTCTTTACCTTTCGCAAGTTCTAAGGCTTTGATCAAAAGAAACGTTTTCTTATTTGCGATGATATCTCCACCTACTTGCTTCCCAAACTTGGCTTGATCTGCAAAGACATCCAAAAGATCGTCTTTCAATTGAAATCCAACTCCAATATTTACTCCAAAGTCATAAAGTTTCTGCGAATCTTCCTTTCCAGCTCCGGCCAATACTGCGCCCATTTTCAGGGCAAGCCCAAGTAAGACTGCAGTTTTCAATCGAATCATTTCCAAATAATCTTCCTCCGAAACTGTCTCCAAACTTTCGAAATTCATATCGAATTGCTGGCCCTCGCAAACCTCCGATGCTGTCTGATTAAAGAGTTCTAAAACTTTCCGTAATAAGTTCGGATCCGTATCGAGTAGCAAGTCGTAAGCCTTCACCAGCATCACATCTCCAGATAAGATTGCGGTGTTGTGGTTCCACTTCTCGTGCACTGTTGCTTTCCCTCGTCTAAGGGGCGCTTCATCCATGATATCGTCATGCATCAGGGTGAAATTATGAAACACTTCAATGGCCACTGCCTGCTTTATAATAGCCTGAGGATTGTTCCGATAAAGTCCATAAGCCAATAAACTCAACAAGGGACGGATTCGCTTTCCGCCCAAGTTGAGAATGTAAGAAATGGGTTCGTAGAGTTCTTTGGGTGATCTCCCGATCTCGATGTGAGTGGGAAGCTCTTGGATTATATGTTCTAACTTATCTAGTAGCGCGTCTGCGTGTTTTCTTTTCGTCATTATCAGCAAATTCCAAATCTATTGTTCTTCGATCGATGTCGGTATTAACTACCCGCACCACTACTTTGTCTCCCAAAGTGATCATTTTTTTATTTTTCGACCCTACAAGTCGCATGTTTTTCTGGTCAAATTCGTAGAAATCATCATCCATATCCTGCACTCGGATCATTCCCTCACACTTGGTTTCGGTGATCTCCACAAAAACTCCCCATTCGGTAATCCCACTTACAATTCCTTCGTAATCTTTGACCTCAGCCAAAGACATGAATTCGACCTGCTTGTATTTGATCGAAGCTCGCTCCGCATCTGCGGCGCGCTTTTCCCGCTCGGATGAATGAACGCATTTTTGTTCCCAGGTTTCAGCATCAGGCGATTTTCCATTGTCCAAATAATTCTCCAATAAACGATGAACCATCATATCAGGATACCTTCTGATCGGTGAGGTGAAATGTGAATAATGTGCAAACGCAAGCCCAAAGTGACCTTTTGGTTCGGTGGTATATTTGGCTTTTGCCATACTCCGAATAGCCAATTGTTCCAAGACGTTTTGCTCAGGCTTTCCTTGAATTTCTTCCATCAGCTTGTTTAGTGCCGCAGAGATTTTTTGCTCATTATCCATCTCCATTTGATGGCCAAATCGCTTTGCAAAGCCGGCAAAAGTCTCTAGACGCTCCATATCCGGCGAATCGTGCGTCCGATATATGAACGTGTCTTTCCCTTTATTTTTATTGAAAATAAACTCAGCGACATACTTATTAGCTAAGAGCATAAACTCTTCAATGAGTTTGTGAATGTCTTTTCGCTCTTTTACAAATAGGCCCAGTGGCTTACCATTTTCATCTAGCTTGAATTTTACTTCGACTGTTTCAAAATTGACAGCGCCATGGTCAAATCTGCGTTGCCTGATTTTCTTTGCAAGGGTATTGAGTAGGGTCAACTCCTGAAAGAAATCCCCCGATTGATTGTCAATATTTTCTTGAGCATCTTCATAGGAAAATCGACGATCGGAGTGAATAATCGTACGGCCAATCCAGTGGTTTTTCACATTTCCCTGAAGATCCATTTCGAATACACAGGCAAAAGTCAATTTATCCTCATTTGGTCTAAGCGAACAAAGGCCATTGCTCAATCGCTCTGGAAGCATCGGAATAGTCCGGTCTACCAAATAGACTGAGGTTGCACGATTATAGGCTTCCTTTTCTAAAGCCGTATTTGGCTTGACATAATGAGTCACATCAGCGATGTGAACCCCCACCTCAAGGTTTCCATTTTCCAATTCCCGATAGGAAATCGCATCATCAAAATCTTTAGCATCTACCGGGTCAATGGTAAATGTGGTCACTTCTCTAAAATCTTTTCTTGCCTTGATTTCTTTGGGAGTGATTTTATCCGAGATTTCATTTGCCTCTTGATCCGGTGCCTCAGGATATTCGAAAGGCAATCCGAATTCTGCCATGATGGAGTGAATCTCCACTTCGTGAAGTCCAGCTTTTCCAAGTACTCGGGTAACTTCGCCTGATGGATTTTTATCTCCATCACGCCATTCAGTAAGTTTGACGATTACTTTTTCATTATGCTCAGCTCCCATGAGATCTCCCCGATGCACGAAGATGTCTTTGTGCATTTTTTTGAAATCGGGTACGATGAACGCAAACCGTGGGGAAATCTCCACTCTACCTACAAATTCATCACGATTTCGCTCCAGCACTTCAAGGATCTTGCCTTCTGTACGGCCCGTTTTTCCTTTGACAGGAAAGACCATAACTCGGACGCGATCACCATCAAGTGCTTGCTTCATGTCCGCTTCTTTGACCATGATATCTCCCAATGAATTCGGATCTTCCTCTCTTACGATGAAGGCAAACCTTGCATTGACATAATCCACTCGACCGATGATGTAATCGGGGTCTTGAGTGGAAGCGTAATAATTACGAGGATTCTTCGAAACGGAGCCTGCAGCAACTAATTTGCTCAAGATGGGCTCAACTCCATCTTTAGAGACAGCGTCTCTGATTTCGAGCTTTTTGATGATTTGTTTCGCATTGAATTCCGAACCGTAGTTGGAATCTAAAAATTGAATAATTTTTCTGGCTAAACTGCCAGCATCGGGCTTGTCTGGCCCAAATTTTTTGGTTGTGTTTTTTCTGTCTGATTTTCTTCCCATGTCTTGGGTTGTTGTGTTTAGTTAAGTTAAAAAGATTCTTGGAGGGACTGGTTATTCTTACATGATCTTTTGGTTAATCTTTCAAATGAATCACTTCTATGCTTAGCTCGAGATCCTGAGGATTCATCGCTAGGTAGATTCTGGCCGTCACCTCTACGTCTTTTAGGCAATAAATTTTGATTTTTTCTATATCTTTTTCAAGATGAAAAGTGGCATTCACTTGGCTTCCGTCTAAATCTCCTTTGGAAGATTCGATGTCGAAAATTGCCGCTAAAAGTTCGAGTCGGGTGTAATGCTTGTAATCCCCAAACTTCCAAAGCTCCATGGTATCTAAATGTCGCACTTCCCAAGGTTTCTTCCCAGCGATTTGCAAAGGCTCGGGAAGTCCTATTCCATGAATGAGCATTCTCCGACATAGGTATGGAAAGTCAAATTCCTTTCCATTATGTGCACAAAGAACCCATTTCTTTTTTTCAAGTAAAGCCTTGAATTCCAAAAGAAGTTCCCGCTCCTCTTCGTGGGAGATACATTTGGATCGAAGGACGAGCTTTTTCTCTTTTTTATTTTTCTGAAAATAGCCAAGCCCTATACAGACAACCTGACCAAATTCTGCGTGAATTCCCGCCCGATCAAAATACAACTCACCGGGAGCGAGATCGGGGAGATCGGTTTGGATTAGTTTCTCTTTTTTGAGCCATTCCTCTTTAATACGCTCAGGAAGCTTTTCAAAGCTGTCTGTCACCGAAGCAGTTTCAATATCTAAAAAAAGTATATCGCTGAGTTGCTCAAAAAAATTATTCATGGGTAAAAATTTTAACTGTGAAGGATTCCATCCAGCCCGATCTCAGGGATGGGCCTAATGAATCCCGGATCAAAACTGCCTGAAGTAAAGATAAACTTTTTGTCAAAAATCTGATCCATTATGTAATAGCTTACCCAAAATTCATTCGTCAGCGAGAAAACTGCCGGGTCTATCGGTTCTATTTTGGCAACAGATTGAGGACCAATTTCTTCAACAAAGTGTCTTAGTGTGGACGTCTTCTTGGCTTCGCCATCAAGTTCACCATATCCTTTGGAAGTAATCATGACCGTCTTTAGCTCGATGAGATTCAAATTGATCAAATAGACAGCCCATTCCGTTCCGTTTGGCGTTTCTTCTTTTGCAATGGCAAGTTTTACCCCAGTGACTGGGTGGAAATCAATGTCTTTTTTCATGAAAATTATACTAAATCCATCCCAAACAGGTTCACGAGATGGTGTTTTACTTTTTCTTTAACTTCCTCTAATGAGACTTCTCTTTTGAGTTCAGCCTGCAGTGAAGTGACCGCTTTGTCGTCAATTCCGCAAGGAATGATATGATTGAAATAGTTTAAATCAGAATTCACATTGAATGCAAAACCATGCATTGTCACCCAGCGGCTTGACTTGACACCAAGGGCACAGATTTTTCTTGGATTTATTTGTTCCAAATGATCAAGCCAAACCCCGGTGAGCCCATCGATTCTACCTGCTAGAATCTCATAATCTGCTAAAGTCAGGATGATGGCTTCTTCCAAAAGCCTCAGATATTTATGGATATCGGTAAAAAAATTTTCCAAATCTAAGATTGGATAGCCTACCAATTGACCAGGTCCATGGTAAGTGATATCGCCACCTCGATTTATTTTGTAGAATTGAGCCTCATGCGCTGAAAGACCTTCCTCATCGAGCAAAAGATTTTCTGCTTTGCCGCTTTTCCCCAGAGTATAGACATGGGGATGCTCCACGAAAAGTAAATAGTTTGGTGTCAATCTCTGAGCTGAATCAGAAATTTTCCGATTGTCGATTTTCAAAGCCACAGTTTCTGCAAAAAGCTCCTCCTGATAATCCCATGCTTTTTGGTAATCCATTAATCCGAGGTCTCGGAAATCTACTGATTTATTAATAATTTGGTTCATCTTCTGAAAAGGGATGCTTTTAAAACCGGATAAAGGGACGCAACGTTCCGCTTATTTTTCAAAATTAACCAATTATCCAAGATGGCAGAACATAATGAAAGTGGTAGGATAGCCGAAGAGCAGGCGGCAGAATGGCTCAAAGGAAAGGGCTACGAGCATTTGGAGTCCAACTATCGGCATGGACATGCTGAGATTGATTTAATCATGAAGCATAAGGGCCTGTTGATTTTTATAGAAGTCAAGTATCGCTCTGGAACGGGATATGGCTTTGCGGAGGAATTTGTGGATTCCACCAAACGTAAATTACTTATCAAAGCTGCTGACCATTACATATACCAAATTGATTGGCATAAAGATATCCGATTTGATATAGTAGGCGTTTACAAGGACAAGCATGGCAATCTAAACTTTAAGTCTTTTGAAGATGCCTTCTATTAACCTTATCTCTAATCGAAATTTCAAACCATGAAAAAAGTAATTTTCACCACCCTTTTCCTTTTCACTTCTTTGGTCATTTCCGCCCAAAGTGCCCAAAAAGATGACAAAATTATCGAAGACTCAAAGGAAGCCAAGGCAGAATTTCTAGACGATGATCCTGATATGGAAGAGTTGTTCAACTCATCCTATGCATACATCATTCTCCCAAATGTAGGAAAAGGTGGGTTCGGAGTAGGAGGAGCAACAGGCAATGGAGTGGTGTATGAAGGAGGGGAAATGATTGGTTTTGCGCGAATGACCCAACTTACTATCGGTTTCCAAGCTGGAGGTCAAGTGTATAGTGAGGTTGTTTTTTTTGAAGACAAAAAAGCTTTTGATCGATTTAGAGAAAATAAGATCGAAATGTCAGCTCAAGTATCTGCTGTTGCCGCCGCTTCAGGCGCTTCCTTAAATGCAAAATACGTGGATGGTGTTGCTGTATTTACTCGAACAAAGGGCGGGCTGATGTATGAGGCCTCAGTAGGAGGGCAACAATTCAAGTTTCGAGGCAAGTAACTAGTTGTCTTTTCTATAAATCAGGTTTCCGTCCTTATCCCATTCAGCACGGATATAGGGGCGGAAATCTTTGGTATAGGCAGCTTCTTGATATTGGATTTCCCGTTTTCGAATAGCCTTCGTATTATTTAGATCCCAATATTCAGTCCAAAGCCCTACTTTTTCGCCATACTCATATTCGCCAGTCACAGCAATTTGTTTGTCCTCGTAGAAGTAGAAATAATTCCCTTCTTCGAGTCCATATTGAACGGGAATAATTTCTTCGATCACATTCGAAGACCGCTTATGATAGGAAATCCGCGATTCCCGAGGCCAGCCTTCCGTATAGTGATTTTTATCCTGAAGGATATTTTTGGCGTCAAATAGCATCCATGTTTTATGCTTGGTGCCATAATAATACATGCCACTTTCCACCACTACTTCATTAATGATCCGCTCGTATGGACCATGAAGTAGATAGCCTTTACCAACTTGGTAGTCGGATTTTTTGATTTCTCGCTCAGATTGATCAAACCAAAAAACATCTCTGATGTAGGGATCTGGGTTTCTACTGGCATCGGTATAGTTGAAAAACTCAATGATTTCTTGCCCCCGAAGCTCTCGTCGGATGTAGGACTTTCTGGTTTTGATTCCAAACCACATGTTCTTTTTAGCCTTCTTTTTCTTTTCTTTTTTTTCTTCTTTCAATTCTGAATCATCGAAAAGCAGGAGGGGCATAGAGGAAGGAAGCAAAGTCGAATTGACCACCCCAGAGGAATCAGGATCCACCTCGGATTTTTCGCTGTTTATTTGTGCGTTTACCAAACCGCTTATCAGGCAGAAGAAAATAACAAGAATATAAAATCGACTCATCTGGTATAAAAACGCAATTTACTTCGGGGTATTTTATCCAAAAATAACATTTCGTGATCAAAAGGCACAGATTGTTTAGATTTTATAATCTTCTCTCTATTTTTGAGGAATTTGTAAAAAAACCTCTCAAAAAATGAATTCTATTTTATCGGACCGGATAATCAATATGGAAGAGTCAGCGACTCTTGCAATGGCAAAGAAAGCCAGAGAATTGAAAACCCAAGGAATTGACATCATCAGCTTAAGTCTGGGCGAACCAGACTTCAAGACTCCTATACACATTCAGGAAGCCGCCAAAGCAGCAATAGATGAGGGGAAATACTTTTCTTATCCACCGGTGGCAGGTTACCAAGATTTGCGCGAGGCTATCGCAAAGAAGCTTCGAGATGAAAACCAGATCGTAGACGCCAAAGCAGAAAATATTGTAGTCTCAACGGGAGCCAAGCACTCGATTGCGAATGTCTTCATGTGCATGATCAACGAAGGCGATGAAGTGGTGATTTTTTCTCCGTATTGGGTTAGCTATGCCGAGATTATCAAATTGGCCGGTGGAGTTCCGGTCTTGATCGAAGGAAATCTAGAAAATAACTTCAAAGCTTCAGCTGCACAGCTTGAAGCTGCAATCAGTCCCCGTACCAAAGCGGTTATATATTCTTCCCCATGTAATCCTACCGGCTCTGTTTTCAGCAAAGCTGAGCTTGAGGCAATTGCGGCAGTAGTAAAGAAGCATGATAATGTGATGGTGATTGCAGATGAAATCTATGAGTTGATCAATTTTGCAGGCAAAAATTATAGCATTGCCTCGTTCCCTGGCATGTTCGACCAGACTATTACTGTTAACGGATTTTCAAAAGGCTACGCTATGACTGGCTGGAGAGTTGGATACATCTGTGCACCGTTATTTATAGCCAAAGCAGTTGAAAAAATGCAAGGCCAATTTACCTCAGGAGGTACTGGTATTGCTCAGCGTGCAGCTTTGGCAGGTATCGCAGGAGATCAGACTCCATCAAAAGAGATGGCTGACGCTTATTTGAGAAGGAGAGGCTTAGTATTGGATTTATTAAGGGACATTCCAGGAATAAAAACTCACGTCCCAGAAGGAGCATTTTATTTCTTCCCAGACGTAACGGCTTTCTTTGGTAAATCAGCTCATGGACATTCCGTAAAAGACGCGGATGATCTTTGCTTGTATTTGCTTGATATGGCCAATGTTTCGTTAGTGACAGGCGGAGCGTTTGGGGCTCCCAATTGCATAAGATTATCCTATGCAGCGGCTGACGAGGAATTAGTAGAAGCCTTGAAGCGAATCAAAAAAGCACTAGGTGATTTAGCCTAACTCAAACATAACCCCGGCTAGTTCGGGGTTATTTTTTGTCTCAAAGGGAAAGCCCTATTTTTGAGAAAAATTTTCAAATGGCTCAAGTTCTTGTAATCACCCCGGTCAAAAATTCGATTGAAACCACCCTGGATACCGCCCGTGCCATTGCTGCTTCCTCGATTTCCCATCGCCATATTATTTTTAACGATTTCAGTACTCAGGAGACCAAGGACAAACTTGAGCTAAGTAAAACGGAAATCAGTTTTGAGTTAATACATCTGGAGGACTTGACGGATCATCCTTCTCCAAATTACAAATTGGTCTTACAGCATGCTCAAAAAATTGCGTTGGAGGAAAAAATCCCGCTTTTGGTCATCGAATCCGATGTCGTGATTAAAGCAGATACCCTAGAAGAGCTCTTAAATTTCGCTAAAAATAATCCGAAGACGGGATTGGTAGGTTCTGTGACCGTGGATGAAGGAGGAGTGGTGAATTTCCCCTATCTGAAGTTCAAAGGAGTGAATGATAAGATTATTAAGACCAGTCGAAGCCTGAGCTTCTGCTGTACGCTTTTTTCCAATCAATTTTTAGAAAAATTTGATTTTACTGAGCTTGATGAGGCAAAGGATTGGTATGATACTTTTATTTCAAAAAAGGCTGTTGAGCTAGACTTTGAGAATTATGTCCTGATGGATGCTCCGGTTTGGCACCGGCCGCACGCAAGCAGACCTTGGAAGCAATTGAAATATTCTAACCCTTTGAAATATTACTTTTTGAAATTTTGGAAAGGCTTGGATAAGATTTGATCAAAGCTTTCCCAAGAATTTGAGAAGCGTATTGTATGGTTTGGACCAGGTACGCTGGAACCTTAGAGGGCCGTTTAATTCTCGCCCGAAAAAATCCATATGCTTTGAATTGAGATAGGCAATTCGTTCTCGTTTCTTTTGATTCGTTCCGGTTTTTTTTCGCTTGCTTCCCGAGTGAATTCGATAGAAAAAACCTGTGAATGGTAATTTGACCACATCGCCTCCATTTTTTAAGATTTTGATCCAAAACTCCCAATCCTCTCTACCCATCTTCATATCTTCAGAGAAGCCATCTACTGCTGTCCAATCCGTTTTTCGAAAAAGAGAACAGGCAAAAATCATATTATCCCTTGCCAGCAGGTTCCTGCTAAAGGGCTTGAGCTTCCAATATTTCCTTCCAAAATCACCGAATTTTTCTGCTTCGCAATAGACTACTTTGACAGATTTCTGCTCGTCCAAAACTTTAGCTGCCTCTGCTAGGTAATTTTCTGAGATCAAATCATCCCCTCCCAAAGGGAATAAATAAGTGCCTGATGCGGCTTTGCAACCTGTATTTAATGCGGCAGAAACTCCAGCATTGACTTGGCTGATAACTTTTATTTCTGAATGACTTTCAGCAAGTTTAGAAGCAATAGCCAATGAACTATCAGTAGAGCCATCATTTACTACGATTATTTCAAGCGGTTTATGAGATGAGTCAAGCGCGGAAAGAATAGTTTCTTCCAGATATTTCTCGCCGTTATAGACCGGTATCACAACCGTAACCAGAGATTCAGACATTAGTTAAGAATTTTTCAAATTCACTGATTGGCTGTCTTATGGCTAGATCGTTGTCCCCAAATCTCTTTGTGGTGTAGCCTGCTTCTCTCAAGATTTTCAAGGCCATCTGATAGTCAGTTTCAGACAATCCTGCATTTTCGAATATGACCACTTTAGGCTGATGCTTTTTTAAATCAAATATCCGGATTACTTCCAAATCAAAACCCTCTGCATCTATTTGAAGCAGATCGATGTTCTTAATATCAAATTCCCGGATCAGACTTTCAGGAGAGATCACCCTTACCTCCTCATGACAGGTCCATTTTGATTGGTCTGCTGGAATAGTCTCTCCGTATTTTTTACAATTGTAAGCTACTATGCCATTATCGTAGGCCTTGAGAACTTGCTCTTTGGAAAATGAAGAAAGTCCAGTTGCCCAACGGGTGGTAGAAAATCCGATTTTATACATAGGCAGCATACCGTCCTCAGTTCCTATTGCAGCGTTTAAAACGTTTATTCCTACATTCTTTGAGTAGATTTTCTGGGTAAATTCAGTGTAGACAAACTTTTGAGGCTCAAGTAGCACTCCTTTCCAATTGTCTCTCTTAATGAATTTATGAATCGGATCATTACTTATTCCATCATTGGCTCCGATCTGTATTACTGTGAAATCTCCCTTTTTAGAAAGCGAATAAGCGCTAAGAAATTCACCTAGACTTCCTTTTTTTGGGAGATAGAAATATTTATAAAACCCAATGAAAATAGGGTTTTGAGTGGCACTTAGATGGAATCGATAATTTTTCCATTGATTTTGAATTTTTCTTTTAAGAGATAGATTGGGTGTTTGCATGGGGTTTCGAAGAAGGAAATTGTCCGTTTAGGTAAATCAAAACTACATCCAATTCCAGGAGTTTGATAAGTGCCAATCAAATGAATATAAGAATATTGCGAAATACCTATTTGATCTTTGTGAGACTCTGGGTTCTCACATAGTCCAAAGTGATGAGTAATAAACATCAACGAGACCTAACGGATGAGCAGGTTTGTTGAATTTTCATCCGATTTCATAGTTTTTATTCCTATCTAATCTACCTTGAAAATCGATTGTCATAATTCTTCGGATAAATTGGCAATGAATTCATATGATTTTGTGAAAATTTGAAATCACCTAATAATGAATTGGTTCTATTGAAAAAAAACCGTAAAACATTTTTTTATAGGGTAAAAATAATTAGCTTCATTTCGGTGATTAAACAACTTTTTATGAATATTTAGTTTTTTGATAGTCAATTTTACCACCATTTTTCGAACTCTAACTGTTTTCAAAAAATCCGGATCACGATCCGGATTTTTTTTTATTGCCAATTATGATCCAAATTGGACACTTACTAATTCTTGAATGACACTTTCTAAATTTACCATCGTAGCCATTTTTCTTCTCTCCGGATTCTATGTCCATGGCCAAACTCCTAAGCGTGATTTCGATACGGCTTATGTAGAACAGCATCCTGAGTTGTTAAATCTTAGGCTATATTTATCTCGAAAATTCACCAATCTGGTGGTAAGAGTTCCTGATGAAAATCGAACGTATGTCTTTCAGCCCAATTCAGGACTGAATCTTGGGATTGGATTTACCTATCAAAATTTTTCGCTGAATGTTGCAGCTCCGGTTGGATTTTTAAATCCAAATAGGTTTACAGATTGGCCTAGGTATTTGGATCTTCAAGCACATGCTTATCCCAGGCGGATGATCGTTGATTTTTTTGGTCAATTCTACCAAGGCTATTCAATCGGCAGGGAATATCTCAAAAACACTGATGAAGATTACCTGCGAGAAGATATGCGGCTCACTTCTATTGGACTAAATTTCAATTATCTATTTAATGGAGATCGCCTCTCTTTGGCTGCCTCCTTTAATCAATCCGCTATTCAGAAGAAATCGGCATTTTCGCCTTTCGTAGGATTTGAAATTTATGGAGGCTCAATGAAAGGAGATTCATTATTGCTACCAACTACTGAAAATACCGACAACTTCAATTTTGATCGCTCGAGGTATTTCCAATTTGGCCCGAATGCCGGGGCTGCTGCTACATTAGTTTTCGGAAAAGGTTTTTTCTTCACTGCGGTTGGATCAGTAAATCTGAGTGGCGGTTTTGCTGAGTGGCAAAATCAAATTGAGTATCGAAAATGGGGTGTTGTGCCAACCTATTTTGTAAGAACATTTTTGGGTTATAATGACAGGAGATTTTCTGTAAATGCCAATGCTGTTTATAAAAATCTAAATCTGATCAAAGTTGGGCCATTTGACCAAGCTGTGGATACGAGTAATATCCGATTCAATATTATCTATAAGCTATCGGTAGGTCCTAAGCTTGAGCGGAATTTCAGAAAGGTAAATCCAATGTCCCTATTCAATAGGAATAAAATCCACTGAACCCTTTCGCAGTAATTTTTTAGCTTTGACTTCAGAAAAAAGCAATAAAAAATATGAAAGATCAATTTGGTATCAAGGAATCACTAAAAAATCTGGGGCTGAAAGCCGAGAATTTTGGAAGTTCAACCGGAAAGAAATGGATAGATTCTAAAGGAGAATTCTTCGATTCCATGTCACCAGCTGATGGCGCACTGATTGGGAAAGTACAAGCAGCCAATGAAGAGACCTACAACACAATAATCACCCAAGCTCAAGCCGCCTTTGAAACCTGGAGAAATGTGCCTGCCCCGCAGCGTGGCGAAATAGTCCGCGAAATCGGAAATGCACTTCGTGAAAAAAAGGCAGATCTAGGCAAATTAGTTTCTTATGAAATGGGAAAATCCTATCAAGAGGGCTTGGGAGAGGTTCAGGAGATGATAGATATCTGTGATTTTGCAGTGGGACTTTCGAGGCAATTATATGGATTAACCATGCATTCAGAGCGTCCAGGACATCGGATGTATGAGCAATGGCATGCACTTGGGATTGTAGGTGTGATTTCAGCATTCAATTTTCCTGTTGCCGTTTGGGCTTGGAATGCTGCTTTAGCTTGGGTATGCGGAGATGTCTGTGTTTGGAAGCCCTCAGAAAAAGCACCCCTTTCAGGAGTGGCTTGCCAGCTGATTGCAGCAGAAGTTTTTGAGAAACACGACATGCCTGAAGGGATCACCTGCCTGATTAATGGTGATTACAAAATAGGAGAATTGCTTTCGCATGACAAACGAGTGCCTTTGGTTTCGGCGACTGGTTCCACCCGAATGGGTAAACTCGTAGGGAAAGCAGTTGGAGAGAGACTAGGCAGATCTTTGTTGGAATTAGGTGGAAATAACGCAATTATCATTACGGAAAATGCGGACATGGAAATTGCAATCCGCGGAGCACTTTTTGGAGCAGTAGGTACAGCCGGTCAGCGCTGTACAAGTACCAGAAGGCTCATCATTCATTCTTCCATTTATGAAACTTTAAAATCTAGATTGGCCACTGCCTATTCCAAATTGGTTATAGGAAATCCACTGGATGAAAAGAATCATGTGGGGCCGTTGATCGATCAAGCTGCTGTCGATATGTATCTGGAGTCGATAGAAAAAGCGAAAGCTGAAGGAGGGAAAGCGGTCGTGGATGGTGGAGTATTGACTGGCGAAGGCTACGA
>JBBQDY010000042.1:0-15227 GCA_038320155.1 Cytophagales bacterium | reverse complement strand
ATCTCTAATCTCAATTTTAGCAAATAGCAATACTTACCTTGAAATGAATTTCAAATTAAATCATTTTGGTTAAGTTTTCGAAGATAAAATAAGTTTAGTTAATAAAAATACTGAAATAGTTAAATTCATTATACCGGTATCCGCAATGATGCCAGTAGCCTTATTTTCCTTGCTTATTGGGACCGAAGACCGAAGACACTTGACCGAAACGGCCAAATTAAGCCTTTTAAGGCCTCGGGCTATATTTTCTACTAATCTAATTCACCTTTTCAATTTTTGCAGCATCAGATGTGGTCACGTTTAATATGGGATTGCCATTATACCTGATTTTGGACGCGTTTTTAGCTGTTGCGTTGAGACGTTCTGTACAGGAGATTACTAGGATGGAAGCATCTCGCAAAGAAGCATTCACCGTCTCAGAAATGAACGAATAGCCATGGATTTTCCCAGCATCTTTTAGATTTATTGTAAGCGTTTTTGCTTTACCGTACAATTCCAATTCAGAAGCATCCTTGACCTCCATGTCAATATTTTCTCCGTCGAAAAATAATTCTCCAAAGACATGATCCTTGAATTCCAGACGGCTGAGCGATGGAACCTGAATGTCCACAATAAAAGTGGTATTTCGGTAATTTCCGTTTTTCAGGGAGATGTTCAGGGTATTGTTGCTCACCACAGTTTGAAGTCTATCCTGAAGGTTCACATTTGCCGTGATCTGCACGCCCTGCACAGGGCCCTGACTCACATTTACCACCAAGTCTGTGCTTGCTTCGATTTTATTGAACGCCGGAAGTTCTCGACTCAGCATGACTAAGTCGTCGGAACCATTGTATTGGTTGTTGAAATCGCAACCTGCCATTGATATCAAGGCTAGGAATACTGTTGTTGTTTTTAAGATTTGCTTTTTCATGTGTTTGTGATTTATGTTGGTTTAGTCATTTTTTTTATCTGTATCCACGAGTCTTCTCGTAAGCTTATTTGGCCTCGACTCCGCTCGGCTCCTGGGTTGCTTGAGTTTTCATGGGCGGCGAATACGTATCGCTCAACCTTGTTTGTGGTTTCCGACGCCCCAATCCTACATTTAAATACACCCGCTCCCCGAGCGTAGCAGAAGGGGAACATTTTTCCGTACTTTATTTTGCCACTTCCATTGAACTAAATACACATATTTTTTATGTGTTAAAACTCCACGCGATAGCTTAGAATGGGAATCAAAGGCGACTGATTGTAGGTGATTACTTCATTTTCGAGTGGGTCATAAAAGCTCCCAAAAATGTTTTTTCGATTGGTTGAATTTTGAAGATCCAGCGCCCAAGTCCGAGTGGATTTTGGCTTATTTCGCTTTAAGCTCACTCGCAAATCCGTTCGGAAATACCCGGGATTTTGAGTTTCAAAAGCTTGTTCCTCAAAGTAAATCGTTTTGCCAGCTTCCTTCGAAGCGACTAGATTGATTGGAGTGGTTCGCAATCCTCCGCTGTAGATGGACCGAATGTTCACCCCCATAGTCCTATCTTTTTTTAGGGTATATTCTTTGCCCGCAGTTAGAGTCAAATTCATATTTCCATTGAACCGGGTATTTCTCCAAACCTCCTCTTGGGTTTTATAAAGTGAATTATAGAATGAAGTGCTGAGCAAAAAGTAGAGCCCCTTGTGGGTGAATTGTTCCAAGGTGAACTCTACGCCGTAGTTTTTACCGCTGCCCTCATTGATCAATGGATCTGTTGCGAAACTCCATTCCTGATTGATAATGGAGAAAGTCTCCTGTTCGCCAGCCTTAATGGGGACATTAAATAGCTGTTGGTAGTAAGTTTCCGCTTTCAACCTTAAGAAAGGATTTAGTGAACGGTCATAGCCCAATACAAGGTGTTGGGACTTACTCAACCCAAGGTTTTTGTTCGGAAGCGTAATTAGCCCATTGACTTTTTGCTCGGCAAAATAGGTCCCCAATGGTTGAATTTGGCTATGCAGCCCATAGCCCAAACTCAATCGTTGTTTCTCGTCTACTTGATAGCTCGCGGAGATTCTCGGCTCGATGGATTTGGAGTCATTCAACAGCAATTGCAGGTAATGGAGACCGGCAGTCACGGTGAATTGCTCACTTGCTTTGAGGTGGATTTGGGAGAAAGCCTGAATACTTTGTGTGTTTCCCGTTGAATTAATTTTCTGTTGAATTCCTCCTTTAGTTTCCTCAAAGGAGTCTTGTCTCAACTTATAATAGAGCTGATTCAAGTAGACTCCGCTTCGTAGGCTTGCCCGAGCCGAAAGTTTGGTATTTAAAACCGAGCTGAACGTAATTTTAGAATTTGAGAAGTTTTCAAAGTACCGTTCTTCTTTTTCATACGAATCAGTGAGTCGGAAGCCTTTGTCCCCAACACCGTTTCCCGAGGCTAAGATCGTAGTCTGGAGAAAATTTGACTTGCTCAGGCTGTTATTGTACTTAATCCCAATCGCTCCGGTGTTTGAGAAATAGTTGCTCCCATACCGATCTCCATCACTTTCCCAAAGCAGGGAATCTGTCTCAGGTTCTCCTTTTTGATCACTCAATCCTCCAAATCCAAAAACTGAAAGTGAACTTCTTGCTCCTGTTGGCAAGTAAAAATTGAAGGAGAGATCTTGAAAATTGGTCACAAAATCACCGATCGGTACTCCAAGCTGGGAGATCAGCGAAAGGGTAGAATAGCGGTAATTGATGAGGTAAGAACCTTTGTAATTTTTGGAAAAAGGCCCTTCGGCGGCAATGTCTGTTCCCAAAAGTCCAGCCTGAATCGTAAACTCCCGTTGCTCATTATTGCCTTTTCTCAAGTTCAAATCAAAGACCCCTGATAGCGCATTTCCATATTCCGCAGGAAAAGCACCAGTCAAAAAATCTGAGTTGGCAAGGAGCTGGGAACTAAGAATCGAAATTCCGCCTCCCGAGGAACCTGGATTGACAAAGTGATTGGGGTTTGGAATATCGATCCCCTCCATTCGCCAAAGCAGACCGTTTGGATTGTTGCCACGTATAGAAATATTGTTGTTTCCATCATCGGTGCTGACTACTCCTGAAAATGACGCCGCCATCCGGGCTGGATCATTGACCGCCGCTGCAAACTTTCGAGTTTCCTCGACAGAGAAAGTCCTCCCACTTACACCGATCATCTCATTGATGGTCCGGTCTTTTTCATTAGCCGTCACTACGAATTCTTGGATGTGAGTGATATCTTCTTCTAAGGCAACTTCCAAAATCACCTCTTTACCTGAGTTGACCAAGATATTTGAGATGACCAAATCCTTATACCCAATGAAACTCACCCGCAAGGTTTGATTACCAAGGTTGACATTTGGGATTTTAAATTCGCCCTGAGAATTGGTCGTAGTTCCGTTTAAGGGATCCGTATTCAACACCATGACTGTGGCGCCTGGCATCGGATTTTTGGTGATTTCATCCATTACTTTTCCCCGAATAGTCTGGGTCAATTGCTGGGCATGTAGTGGATTGATTCCAAAAATGAAAAGAGAGATTATTAATTTGAAAATGGTTTGCATAGCTTAATTGGTAAGTAGTATCCAGCTCCCCAGGATCTAGAGATTGATTGAGGCTTGAGTTAGAAATGAATGAGTCAATTAAAATAATCTTACTCCGGCCCGGAAGCCCCACCAGAGTTGCCTGGCAAGATCCTCATGACGATAGAATCTTTCTGAGAAAGTTTGAGGACCTGAATAGCTGAATAAGTCAGGATGTCCTGAATAGCTTTCATCATATACCCGGAAGTTGAAAGTGGGTCCAGCAAAGACGGCTAACTTTTTACCTACCTGAATATCCAGCCCGACGTAAGCACGATTGATCAAGTTCAAAGCGCTTACATTTCCCTTATTCAATTGCTCTGAACTGACCTCGATATTCAAGTAAGTTTTTTGACCAAGCCGGGGGGAAGTGCCTATCCCATAGCCATAAGTCCAGGTTACTTCGTCGGCTACTTCCGGTCTAATCCCGAAAAACAACATATTGTAAAATTCACGCTTCCCGGTCCGGAAGGCAAGATTCAACGGGACGACTTCATCGGAGCTGAGCTCCAAGGTATGATAGCCGCTCTTCACAAAACTGATTAAGCCAACGGGTACCCCAGAAATACTATCGGCATAATTAAATAGACCAACTTGCGCTCCCTTTACATTTTTCCCAATGTTGAGAATGCCGGCCACTTGAGCGCCTTCTACATCTCTGGCGAAATTGGTCACTCCGGCTACCTGAGTTCCTTTTAGATCAGACGCAGTAAAATTTAAAACTCCTGCTCCTTGGAAACCAGTCACTGATTGGGATGAAAAATTCATTACGCCTGCCAGCTGAACGCCATCGACTGTTCCTGTGGTAAAGTTGGCAATCCCAGCTGCCTGAAAGCCTTTTACAGAACCAAGATTGGTGTTTGCCAAGCCGGCAAATTGAACTCCATCAAGGTTTCCCTTGCTGAAATTAAAAAGTCCGGCAAATTGTGCCCCGTCGATGTTGCCGCCTACCAAATTGAATAGTCCGGCAAACTGGGCATAGCGTACATCTTGGCGATTGATATTGAAGAAGCCAGCCATCTCCAGCTTGTTGGTGCCACCGGAATAGCCACCCCAGAGATTGAAGGAGTAATCATTCCAGGTAATACCGGAGTTCGTACCATTGGTTCCTAAGAATGGAACGAAGGAAATTTGAAATTCTCGATGGAGGCTTTCAGATTCAAATTCATGAGTTGCCGACTGTCCAAAAGCCAAATGGACTGACCCGAAAAAAAGGATGAGGATAAGTTTAGGATAAGTTTTCATAGTGTTGGTTTAGATTTCGATTCTATGACAATCGAAATCCAGCTTACCCCTATTTGATTTAGAAAACTTTTAGAAAAATCTCACTCCGCCTCTAAATCCCCACCAAGACTGGCTAGCTAAATTGTCTCTTGGGTATTTTTTTTCCGATAAAATGTTCGGGCCTGAAAAAGTAAATAATGTTGGATGTTCTAAATAACTCGGGTCGTACACTCTCAAATTCAGCGTTGGCCCGGCAAAAAAGGACAGCCATTTCGTAACTTGAAAATCTAAGCCAAGGTAAGCTCGAGTGACTAGGTTTAGTGCGGCGATATTTCCCTTGATTAATTGCTGAGAACTCAGTTCAAAGTTCAAAAAGAGTTTCTTCCCCAATCGAGGCGAGGTCCCTATTCCATAGCCAAATGCCCAGGCGCCCGAATCAGTTTGCTCTGGTCGCAATCCTGCTAATAGCATTGTATAAAACGGTCGTGTTCCGGATCTAAGCGCAATATTAATTGGCAGGATTTCGTCAGAACTGAGTTCAATGGTGTGATATCCCCGCCGTGAAAAATTCAAGAATCCCAATTGTACCCCCTGAATGCTGTGAGCATAATTCAATAAGCCAATTTGAATACCTTTTACATTTCGAGCCACATTCAGCACAGCACCTATCTGGGCGCCTTTCACATCTTTAAAGGCAACATTTGCCAATCCGGCAAGTTGGGTTCCGTTTACATTTTTCGTAACCAAATTCAAAACTCCTGCAGCCTGAACGCCATTGACATTTCCTGTAGAGAAATTTACTACCCCAGCAAACTGAGCGGCGTTTACCGAGTCCAGATTTGCATTCACAAGCCCAGCCATTTGAAGTCCTCGAACTTTGCCGGAAGTTTGATTAATAAGTCCGGCGAGTTGGACATTAGACACATCGCCTCGATTGAAGTTGAACACGCCTCCAACTTCAAGTTTTTCCGTTCCTCCGGAAAATCCTCCCAGCAAGTTGAACGAAAACGCATTAGTCACACTACCTGAAAGTTTCCGGTTAGTTCCGATAAAAGGAATGACTGAAAATTGAAATTGGCGATAGATCGTATCCTGAAAATTTTCCAGATTCTTAAAACCAACCGATTTTTTTGTCCATAGCCAAAAATCCTGAATCGGCTCAGTGACCGCATCAAGATTTACTTTGGGATTACCATTTTTCAGAAAGATCTTCTGAAATGAAGACTTTTTCTCCTCCACCAAAAGCGTATCGCTAAACTCCTTTTTGTTGATGATCAATTGGAAATTTTCCGCCGCCGGATTTTTGATCTGGAATTGAAAGTAGCCATACTCGTCAGAAGTGGCCGATTGAAGTGTGATCGGATTATAGATCGTTGCATCCTTGACTCGCTGGCCGGATTGCTGATCGACTACATAGCCACTGATTGTAATCTCTTTTTCAGACTTAGGGGCAGGACTCAAAATTAGGTAAACCCCTTTTTGCTTGTAATTGACTTGTCCTTCAAATACAGTTTCTAAGATTTCCCGCGTCGATTGATTTGTAAACTTTCCGGAAACTTTTTTAGTAATGGCAATCGTGGAGGGACTGTAAGAAAAGACGCATCCGACTTCTTTGGATAGTCGATTGAGAAATAAATCTGTCCCTTCGTTGTTGGCAGCGATGCTTATATTTCTCTCCAGAAAATTAGGTTGCTGCGCAAAAACCGCTGATCCGAAACTGATGCAGAACATCAGCAAGAAAAGCCTAAAAAAGTGTCTGATCTTCATCCCAAAAATTAATTACAACCAGTGCCGGTCATCGTGATTTGATTTCCATTTTCTGACATTGTCAATCCGAGCGTCTCTGAAATGACGGCAAGTATAATATCTAAATCTTCCTCAAAGAAATCTACAGTCAGACGACAATTGCCGACTGGTCCGGAGAGTTGAATTTCAGTTTGATACACCGTATTTAGCTCAGCTATTACTTTTTGTAATTCCTGATTTTGAAATGTGAAATTTCTGGAACTGTAAGCAGTCACATTTGCTGAAGTGGAAGTTTTGTAGAATTCACCCGTGGATTGATCAAAGATGCCACTTTCTCCGGCAAGCAAAGAAAGTCCCGAATCAGAATCCGTGTACATTCGGACTTCGCCTTCTAGCACGGAGACTTCTACCTTCGTTTGATCCGAATAAGATTTAACATTGAATTTAGTCCCTATATCTGCGATCCGTAATTGAGCCACTTCTACTATCCAATCCACTTTTTTGGAAACGGGGATATCAATCAACATTTCTCCTTTCAGCTGGATTCTTCCAATTTTCTTACGCTCATAATATGTTACTGCTACTTCTGAATCTCGATTCAAGGTCAAGGAAGTCTGATCAGGCAAGATTTCGGTTTGGACACTTGCTTGACTTTGAAGGTTAAATTTTTCTACCGAGAAGAGTTGCTGATAAATCAATAATGAAGCAATTCCAATCAGGATAAAACTCGCGGCGATTTTCCAAAATGGAAAAGAAAATACGCGACCTTTTGGCTTTGCGGCTAATTGAGGTTGGAGTTTTTTCCAGGCAGCTTTTGAATCAAAGACTTTTCCTTCGGCCAATTGTGCTTTGTTATAAATCAAAACCGCATCATCCAGCTCTTTTTGGTTTTGAGGTTGGAGTGCGCACCAATCCCGAAGCTCCGCCTGTTCTGCTGGATTAGTTTCTCCGACTATGTATTTGCCGATAAGATTGTCGATGTGTATGTTGGAATTTTCGCTCATAATTCCAGAAATAATTGGAAGAAAATCGCAATCGACGGAAGATATTCTTTGAGTCCCTCACGCATGATTCGAAGGGCTTTGCCCATTTGATTTTCCACGGTTTTAATAGATAAATTAAGCTGATCGGCAATCTCCTGATATTTCAACTCTTCAAATCGGCTCATCCGAAAGATTAGCTGACATTGCCCGGGCAGATTCTCAATGGCAGTTGTGATCAGCTCAGATAGCTCCAGTTGGATCGTCTGCTCCTCTGAAGATTCCTGATAATGCTCCCCTTGGCGAAGGACAGATTCTCCATACAGTTTTTTCACTTTTCGATGCTTAATTTCATTGAGACATGCATTTCGGACGATCTGATACAAGTAAGATTTTGCTGAAGTACCAATGGAAAGGTGCTTTCGCTTTTCCCAAATTTTCAGAAAAGAATTTTGCACGATTTCCTCTGCCTCATCGGGATCGTTGAGGTACGTATTCGCATAGCGACAAAGCGGATCGTAATAGGTGTTAAATAGCATTTCCAGCCCTTTTTCATCTCCCGATTGAATTAAAAGAAAAACCCGATCATCTGTTAAATGCATAGAAATAGTAGCAGTCTCTGCAAGATAATATTTTGGGTTAGTTAATAATAAGACAACTGAAAGCTGACTTACCCCTATCTGGATTTAAGGAAATAGTAAGTTTTTTGCTAGAATAGAAAAAATGAGGCAGTTTTTGACTAATTCCCCGTCACCCCCAAAAACACATTCACTTTGGGATTGATGGGATTCCCGGACATCCTTCTCAAGAGGACTAGCTGTCCACTATGATGAATCATGTCCACAATTGGGCCATTGATCATATTCCAAAAAGGGTATTCAGATCTGCTTTCCCCGCGTTGAAAAACAATCTTCAATTCTGATATTTCCGATTCACTTTTCCCCGCGAGAAGTTCACTTGACTGTTGAATATTCCGTAAGGTCATTTCTCTAAATTCCAAAAAACTCATTTCCGAAATGGATGCTGGTTGAATATTGGGCACATTTCTGGCGCCATTGAGCATGGTCTGCGAAAGACCGAAAAGGTGCTCAATCGTTTCCATGGTATTTCGGGATTCGGGTGTCGGGATGAAATCCAGATCTTTTTCTGTCAATCCTTCCGTCGCCCAATAATAGCGAAAGCCCAAACCATCAATCATTCGACTCATTACATTTCCTCCAGTGTACTCACCGGTCTTTTCAGGGATTTGAGCATAAGGCAGCGCATCAGTGGTGGTTTGAGCAAAACCAGAATTGAAATAAATCATGAAAATGAATAAAGCGAAAAGGTGTTTCATAAGGCTAATTGAGTGTTTTTTTTTCGAAAAATAATGAAGCTTAGAATCCCTACATTCGCTGCACGGTCATTCCGCCATCCACGGAGATAATCTGACCGGTGGAATAAGGTAAATCTCCCCGAACCAATACGGCTGCAACTTTCCCGATATCCTCCGGCATTCCCATCCGCTGCTCCAGCGTAAATCCGCTTTTCACTGCCTGATGATAGGTTTCCCGCACGGCTTCGATCATGTCTGTTTCGATGACTCCCGGTCGGATTTCATAAACTGGAATATCAAATTCCGCCATTTTGACTGCCATCACTGTGGACATCATGGAGGCCGCAACTTTGGACATGCAGTAAGAAGCACGATGGATAGAGGCCATAACTGCCGATACTGAAGTTACCGTGATGATGGTGAAAAGCCGCTCAGGGTTTGCCTGCTTGGCCTCTGCCATCCACTTGGCAATGGCTTGAGTCAGGAAAAAGGTACCCTTCTGATTGATATCGACCACATAATCGTAATCTTCCTCTGAGATTTCAAACACATCACTTCGGACTTTCGGAGCCACGCCGGCATTATTGACGAGGATATCGATTTTTCCAAACTTATCTCGCATGCCTTGGACGATACCATCGCGACCCGCTGTTGTCCCGATATTTCCTTGCACATATTCTACTCGGACTCCAAAGGCTCGGAGTTCTGCCAAACTTCCGGCAGCATCTTCCTCCGATCTCACCCCATTTATGGCGAGATCTATGCCTTCTTGGGCGAGTTTTTTTGCAATTCCAAATCCGATTCCCCGGCTTCCTCCGGTAATTAAGGCGACTCGATTCATGAGCTTTTCAATTCTTTTAAAGTGGTAAATTCTTCCATGGCTTTGTAAAATGGATCAAGCGGAAAGCATCCTGAGATCATTCCATTTCTTGGAGCGGTAGTGCAATCTGAAAAAGTTCTACAGATTTTACCACGCTTCATCCCATTTCCCGCTAAAATATCCTCCGGCAATTCCGGATAACTCAGCACCATTCTGCCTAGCCCAATCGAATCTGCTTTTCCAGAAGAAAGCACTTCCTGAGCGACATTTGGTAGCCATTCCTGCAAGTAAGAATAAGCCGAACCCACCACATAAAAGCTTGGAAATGCAGCCTTGACAGCAGCCGTCGCTGCAATCTGCCGCGCAACACCTTGCAGTGGATCCTCGGGTGGCTGGTATCCATCCGATGGTGGAAATAACGCCGGTCGCTGAATATGTGGGTTGTAATAAGGGCTTCCTGCCGTCGTGCAGAGTAATTCGATTCCCAGCTTTTCCAGTTCTTTGAGAAAAGCAAAAGGCTCGCTGAGATCTGTTTTTAGACCGGATTCGTCCGAGCCAAAGGCATTTTTATAGTTGCCTTGAGTCGCAGGAATACCAGTTTCATCCGGGCCTTTTTGAAAAGGCATCCAATCAAAAATGCTCATTCGCACCCCAATTTCTAGTCCGGGAGCTTCTGTACGGATCCCCGCCACGATCTCTCGAAGGAATCGGCTTCGATTTTCCATGGATTTTCCATAGCGACCTTCGCGATCGTAGCTGCTTAGAAATTCATGTCCGAGGTAGCCATGGCAATGCTTGATGTCCACAAATTGGAAACCTGCCTTTTGCGACAAGACTGCCGCGCGAATGTAATCATCAATCAATTCACTGATTTCCCCATCGCTCATCAAGGGATAATCTTCTCCCAAACCGAATTTTTTATCCAAAATAGGATGATGATACAGGATCTTCGGTTCCATCTGGGTTTTACTATTTGGCTTGCAGAATCTTCCCGAATGAGTGAGTTGAAGCCCGGTGAGCAAGTCATCGGTCGTTCCAAATTTTTCCCAATGCGCCTCCTGGATGAGCTGAAAAAGCCCTTCGAATTCCGACAGATTCGTCTCATTCATCAATAGTTGATTGGGATTGGCGCGACCTTCATGTCTCACCGCCACGGCTTCACAGCCCCAAAGCAGCTTGGCTCCGCTGATGGCAAAGTTACGCCAGCGTCGCTTGGTCAGTTCAGTCGGTTTCCCATCGGTAGTTCCATCCCAGCCTTCCATCGGCAGAATGCAGAAAGAATTTCCGATTCGATTTCCGGCTCGGGTTTGATAGCCTTTGGCAAAAGGGGAGTCTGATCCTTCAATCAGATCGGCATCAAAATTCAGCTGAATTCCTTGTTCGTTTAGGTAGTTTCGAAATTGCTCAGCAGTCTTGAGCTGGGCAATGCGTGGGAATTTTGGTTTGTGTTTTTCGGTACTCATATCGGTTTCACACAGTTGAAAAAACTATAATACGGTTCGTTATTTTTGATTCGCTGAATCAAAAGCGCCAATTCCCGGGCATGGTAGTCGCCCCACATACAGGATTCTCCATAAGGAGCTTTTCCTGGCTCCGGCACATAATCCCAGCCATTTGGCTGATGATAGATGGCGTGGAGGATCAGTCCTTGATGGCTCGGATCCGTAGAAAGATAAGGCTCCTGAAATAAATTATAAGCGATCTGGATGCCCGCCTGATGGAATTTGGCTGATCGATCGGGATCGGATGCTGTGAGGAAATTGGCAATTCGAATCAAGCCTTGCGCAGTAATGCATGCAGCCGAACTGTCTATCGGCTCGATGCCATTGTAGGGATCGGAGGGACGATTTAGGTAATCGCCCATTTTATAAAGTCCCGGTGCTCCGGTATCCCAATAAGGAATGCCGTCAGTCGGCGTATTGGCAAGGTAAAACTCGGAAGTCGCGATTGCTGCGGTCTGGAGTTCGGCAATCAAGTCTTTTTTGGAAATGATATTTGCATAGTCCGCTTCTGGAATTTGATCCAGAATTTCCAGCGTTTCGCCCAAACCAGAAATCGCCCAAGCCAATCCACGGGTCCAAGTGCTAAAACCTGTATAACCTTGCTGCGTACCGGGACAGCGGTAATTGCCATCATTGGTATTGAAAATCGTCTCATGCGCAGTTCTTCCGGCCACATCATAGCTATCTCGACCTTTTCCATAAAAAACAGAATATCGAACAGTACTCAGCATATGCTGAATCGCTCGCTGAATCAACGATATCCGCACATCATTTTCTCCCTGAAGCGCATGGCCAAGAGCATGCGATACGACCAATGCCCGACAAGACCGAATCGTGTCCACAAAAAGTGAATGCGGTCCATTGAAGGAATAGATAAACCCTCCGGAAGGAATCGTTGTCCATCGGGTAGCTTGAACCGCTCCGCTGACTTTGAGGGCGAGTTTATAGAATTCCTTTTCCCAATCTGAAGCAGTGATTTTGCCCTCCTGAATCAGGCGGAGCAAATTGCCATAGGTGCTCACATTGTTAAATCCGTGATCATGAACGCCGGTATGGGTCAGGTGAGGAGCCATCTTTTCGACGGTATTTTTTCTCCCGATTTCAAGAAATTCCGAATCGCCCGTCGCATCAAACTGAAGTAAAGCCGCACCATATTGAAAGCCCTGAGTCCACTCCGTCCAGCCTCGACTGACATATTTTCCTTTTTCAGTAAAAACCGGAGCGCCTTTGTTAGGATCAAGCGATTGCTCAATCAAGTGGATTTTTTGACCGGAAAGCTCCCAAAATTGCTTTAGTGGAGCGTCTAATTTTTCAATGGAAATGGTTGAATCAAGCTTCATTATTAGTCTTTTGAGTAAAGTGGTGTTGGAGCATCAGGGTCGTTGTGGCGACGGCTAAAATCCCGTACATCACAATATCCAGTGGTTGACCCAAAAGTTGATTGGGAACAATCTCCACTAAGGATAAAATAAAATAGCCTAAACCAAGGCTGGAAATTAAGAGTAATCCTTTTGGCGGATTTTTGAAAATAACTGCACCCAAAACTACTGGGGCAATCATCGAAGTGCCGGTAAAACTTACCCGAGCCAAAAGGACCAATTCATCCGTCATGTAAGTCGAGAAGATCAATACGATGATGGAAAATATCAGAATGGAGATTTTTGTTGCACGCATATTCGCCTGATCCGAACCCGTAAGTAAGGATCGCAGCTCTGTTCCCAAAGCAAAAATCTGGGCATTGGTCGTTGAAAGGCAGGCCGCAAATAATCCCACTACCGCCAAAGCCGCTACTGGAACTGCCTGATCAAACAAAAGTGCTTGGGTCAGGAATTCTGCCGTGCTGGCTTCGGGATATTGGATGGATCCATACAGGCCGATAAAGGCTGTTGGGAGAATCACCAAAATCGCAAAAATTCCCACGGCATAAGCCATTCGATGGACGGATTTCAAGTTTTTCATTACCACCAAACGGGTGGTGAATTGAGGTTGCGAGACCGGGATCAATACAATTGCGATTGCTGAAGCGATTAAGAATTGGGGACTGAAAAGCCCTTTTGGGCCTGGAAGACTGAGTAGTCCGGCGTTGGATTCGGCTACTTTAGCTATCGCTACCTCAAACCCTCCAGCCATTTTCAGACAGGTGACACCAATAATCCATATTACCGCCAGCATAATTACTCCCTGAATCGCGTCACTGTAAACAATCGCTTTCAAGCCGCCGATCTGTGAATAGACCAACATGATCACGACCAAAACTGCCGCCCAAGCCCAAGAAGGGAGCATTGCCGGAAAAGCAGCATCCAGGAAAATTGAAATGCCACGAATTTGAATCGAAACATATGGGATCAGAAATAAGAAGGAACTTACAAAAAGCAAGTATCCCGCATAGCGATTACCATAGCAGGATTTCATCAGACCGGATACGCCTTGATAACCGACTAAAGCGGCTCTTTTCCGCAGGGAATAGCCAAACCAAATCAGGAAAAAGACCATCAGGGCATCCGAAAGGGCCAAGAAAATCCAAGCGCCGACACCATGGGTTCGGAAGAAATCCGGCATTCCCATAAAAGTAAATGCACTGAATAGCGCTGCCGAAAAGGTCAGGAACCCTAGAATTGCTCCGATGTTGGAGCCACCGAGGATGAATTCATCAGAACTTCGATCTTTCCGATAAGAGAGGTAGGAGGCATAGGCCAACATCGCCAGAAAGACAGAAAAAAAGAAAATCAGCCAGCCAATCATGACTTGGTGTTCTCCATGTATGGGAAAATTTTGGAAGCTAAGTAGGTTGCAAATACGACTAATACTGTCACCAAAAATCCAGACCAAAAAATAAAGGGAATTCCCGCTAAGCTTGGGGTTAATTTGTTTTCCTTGAAAATAATCAAGAAAGAAGCCATGGTTAGAACGATGACGAGGGAGACAAGGAATCTCCAGATTTTATGTTTCATAAGATTGGGCTTAGGTTATTTGGGTGATTGGGTGAATTTTAAGATTTAATTTTGTTGCGAGTCAAAATAGCAAATATCTCTTTTAATGCTAGCCTGTAGTCTTCGAGTTTTTGGTTTTTTCCTCGAATGATTTTGAAAATCGAGTTCCGAAGACCACCGCATAAAAGGTCGCTGATTTTCACAGATGAATTTGTATTATGGAAAGAAATCAATGAGTCCAGCTTCTGGAGAAGCAGGCCAACGTGGAAGCAGGACAAATTTCAAAGTGAAGCTATGTGTCCATGTGGTGATCAATTTTTTTCTTCTGAAAAATCGTTTCCATCCTCCCGCACGAAAATCGGTGTTCCAAAAAGTAATTCTGCGCGTGAGAGGGTTATTTTGCACACCGGTTTACCACGGGTTTTCACCCGTGGCTATTCATGTTTGACCCCTTCAGGGTCATTTTTTCTTGCGTTATTTTTCCAAATCTTTGGTTTTAATGGGTTTGAAGGAAATCTAATTGTGGCGGAATATTTCTGAGTTGAGTCAGCTTCTGGAAAAGCAGGACAAGGTGGAAGCAGGACAAATTTCCATGCAAAGATGGTTGTTTATGTGGTGTTCAATTTTTTCTTCTGAAAACTCGTTTCCATCCTCCCGCACGAAAATCGGTTTTCCAAAAAGTAATTCTGGGCGGGAGAGGGATATTTTGTAAACCGGTTTACCACGGGTTTCACCCGTGGCTATTCATGTTTGACCCCTTCAGGGTCATTTTTTATTACGTTCCTTTTCCAAATCTTTGTTTTCAATGGGTTTGAAAGGAAATCTAATTGTGGCGGAATATTTTTGAGTTGAGTCCAGCTTCTGGAGAAGCAGAACAAGGTGGAAGCAGGACAAATTTCTATGTGAAGCTATGTGGTGTTCAATATTTTTCTTCTGAAAAATCGTTTCCATCCTCCCGCACGAAAATCGGTGTTCCAAAAAGTAATTCTGCGCGTGAGAGGGTTATTTTGCAAACCGGTTTACCATGGGTTTCACCCGTGGCTATTCATCTTTGACCCCTTCAGGGTCATTTTATCTTACGTTACTTTCCCAAATCTTTGGTTTCAATGGGTTTGAAAGAAATCTAATTCTGGCGGAATATTTCTGAGTTGAGTCAGCTTCTGGAGA
>JBBQDY010000041.1:0-15245 GCA_038320155.1 Cytophagales bacterium | reverse complement strand
CCAGCGTCAATAAATAATGCCATATCGAAATAGCCAAAAAGCTTTCTCCGGTATTCGAGCATCGTCTCAAAAATCATCTCAGCGGGTTGTTCGATCCGATAATCATAAGGTCCTCGCTCGCCTATCCGAGGGGAATAGCTTCCTGGGCCAAGTCTTCGGGCTTGCCAAGCTCGGATGCTGGTACCTCCACCGGCAAAGAAATATTTTTCATAGGGAAGAATTCCATTACTGATTCCATAGGGTTGAGCTATTCCGAAATTGGCGCGATAAGCCAAGGTTTGCTTGCTATTTAACGGGTAGAAGCGTCTAAAATCAGCTTGGAATTTCAGCCATTGAAAATTTGCAATATCGGTAGCCTCACTATTGTCTGCGACATTCAAGAAGTTGAGTGTAGTTCCTCCACTTTCTGCAAATAGCCTAAGCAGGGAAGCTCGGTTTACGGAGAAGTCACCATATTGGTTAAAATTAATGACCGTTTGCGCAGAAATCGAGCTGATAAATGAAGGTAGAAATGACCAAATCAAGTTGTTTCCTTGGTTCTGCAGGTCAACTAATATATCTAAAAATTCATCCTGAATCTGCGGTGTTCGAATATAGTTTAGGTCGGCGGCATTAATGGTGAATTGCTGTCGATTATTTCGTGTAGCCCAAGTGTAGGAAATCAATCCGTTCAAACCGGTACGGGTATATTCTGGTCGGTTGGTATAGTTGTATCCTAGCTGGGTTCGGGTATTCGGATTGTATTTACCAAACTTTTGTAAACTGCTTTGGTAAAAAGGAATTAGAAATCTCGGGAAGATCACAGATGCAGAAGTTCCCAATTCACGGCTTTGATAGACTCCTTGATCTGTTGCAGATGCAACTCCTTCCAATCCCGCCCGGAAGTTAAATTCGAGTATCTCGCCTGCCCGAAAGAAGTTTCGATTCCGTAGCGAAGCACTAAAAAATGGCCCCGGAAGCTGCTCGGTAATGCTCAATCCCAACTGATTGGTCAATTGATATTTTTGATTGGGCTGGGTGATAATTTTAGCCTGCAAGGACGTTCCAAGTGTATCAAAAGAGATATTGATAAATCGAAATAGATCGAGATTACTTAATTGTTTCTGTGTTTCGATGAAATTTGATCGATTATAAACCCCACCTTTTTCAAAGAAAATCCGAGATGAAAGAATTTTTTCTGAATAGCGATCTATATAGAAATCAAAATTTATCCCACGATATTCATTCGAAACATTTTGATCGATGAAGTCTTTGCTAGGAGGATTGACTGAGAATGAGATTGAGTCGATCGTGTAAACCTCATGCTTTTCTGCAAATGCAGGCTGAAGGATTCGTTGTTGGACATTGATCGTTCGTTTGCTCGAATCGTAGTACAAATTGTAATCGATGAAGCTTTTGTTGAACATGAAAAAGCCATTATTCTTTAAAAGATCCTCGATTCGATTTCGCTCCGCTACAAACTCATCCTGAACATATTTATCACCCACATGAAAGTGAGTTTCGGAATTGTTTTCTCGAAGAAGTTTTAAAATCTGCGCGTTCTGGGTAGAAGTATAAATGGAATCAAGGAGATAGGGTTGTTTTTCGGTGACCAGGTAAGTGACCTCCGCTTTCTTTTTGTTCGTAGCCACCTCATAGGTCACTTCGCTATCCAGATATCCGTGATTATATAGGTAATTGTCGATTTCAGTAACCGTTCGGGTCACTTCAGTACTGTCAAGTTTCGTCACAGGATTTCCAGTCCTCATTAAGAAATTTCCAAATTCCAGCTTTTCCTCGTAAGTCTTAATCTTTGAGGCAAGCTTGTCTGATCGCTTGATCAATTTATTGTTTTCTTGAATTTCAGTTAATAAAATTCGAATACTATCCCGCTCTTGAATTGCGTTTTCTAGCTTATTTCCCACCTTAACACTGTCAAAAAAGGCTTCTCCAATTCGATAGATACTTACTCCTAATGAATTATTGGTCAGTGGAATTCGAGTATTCGGCTCGGCAATGTAAAGGTTGGCCAAGGCCTCTTCATCGGCTGTTTCTACTCCTTTGAGTTGGTTTTCATAGAGTGCATATTCTCCATCCGCCAGATTCTTAGTCAAGGAACAAGCTGAAAGTGCCAAAGTCGAAGAAAGAAAAAGTATATATTTGAGGGATTTCAAAATGGGCGAATATTCCTTATGCTTAGCAAA
The DNA here is from genome assembly GCA_038320155.1 of Cytophagales bacterium. GTDB lineage: Bacteria > Bacteroidota > Bacteroidia > Cytophagales > Cyclobacteriaceae > Algoriphagus. The sequence continues at coordinate 13,062 of JBBQDY010000041.1, read as the reverse complement.
AATACGGTTAAGTTTATAAAATCCTTACATCAGAAGAAATTCCGAAATGTGGAACAGCGCTTCTTTGTCGAAGGAGAAAAAAGCGTTCTTGAGGTATTGAATTCTTCGTTTCAAGTCTCGATTCTTTTGGCCACATCACAGTTTTTGAATAATCATCAATTGGCGGTTTCCAAATCATCCTGTGAGGTAATCCCAGTTACCCAAAACCAACTAGAAAGCCTAGGTCAATATCAAAGCAACGATAGTGCCTTAGCTGTCGTGCAGATGAAATCTAATGAGAGTTTTGATTTTCCAGCAGGTCAATTGGTGATAGGACTAGATGATGTAAGAGATCCTGGCAACTTAGGAACGATCATTCGAATTGCCGATTGGTATGGGATCCATCATTTAGTCTTTTCTGCTCAGACGGCAGAATTTTATAATCCTAAGGTGATTCAGGCTAGTATGGGTTCATTTACTAGGGTTAAATTTTTCTATGGAGATTTGGCTCAGATATTTGAAAAATGGGGAAGTCCAGTCTATGGAGCCTTCTTAGATGGTGAAAATATTCATCAAATGAATCAGCTCGAGCCGGGGGTAATTTTGATGGGAAATGAATCAAAGGGTATTTCAAGTGACTTGGAAAATCTAGTGACTAAAAAGGTGACAATTCCTGGCTTTGGTGAGGCAGAGTCACTTAATGTGGCAATTGCCACAGCGATCATTAGTGATAATTTTAAAAGACTGCTTTCTTGACTTTAGCTCGAATCAGACCACTGCTTGGCAAAGTAGGCATCAATGGCTTTCTACTCGGCTTATTTTTAGCTATATTTTTAGGATGGTTATTCCCCACTTTTGGATCTACTGCCTCTGTGTTTCCATGGAAAACCATCATTAACCTAGGTATTGGCTTAGTTTTCTTTTTTTATGGGGTAAAGCTCGACCCAGTACAACTAAGAGTCGGGCTGAAAAACTGGAAACTGCATTTACTGATTCAATTGACCACCTTTCTCTTATTTCCAGCCTTGGTCTGGGTGTTCCTGAAATTTAGTCTTTGGATTCCAGATGATTTTCGATTGGGAATCAGTTATCTATCCGTTTTGCCTTCCACGGTAAGTGCTTCGGTGGTGATGGTTTCGATTGCCAAAGGGAATATTCCAGCAGCCATCTTCAATGCGAGTATTTCGAGTCTAATTGGGGTGGTGATCACGCCAGCTTGGATGGGGATTTTAGGAGAGGCCTCAGGGATTCCAATAGATTTCACTTCCACACTTATTGAATTGACATTCAAAGTCATTCTGCCTGTGGTAGCAGGATTGGCGCTACATGGCGTCATTTTCCCAAGAATTGCTTCGCAAATCTCTAAGTTGAAATACCTGGATCAAAGCGTGATCATGATCATTGTTTACACCTCATTTGCCCAATCATTTGCACAGGAGGTTTTTTCGCCTTATCGGATATCCACGCTTTTAATGATTAGTATTTCGATGCTGGGATTATTTTTTCTGGTTTGGTTCCTAATTTCTTTAGTAAGCAAAATTTTAGGCTTCAAACTCGAAGATCGGATTACTGCCTTGTTTTGTGGATCAAAGAAATCGCTGGTTCAAGGAGTGGTGATCGGAAAGGTGATTTTTCCTGATCCGGCTATTTTGGGACTGGTGCTCCTCCCGGTGATGTTATACCATATCCAACAACTCATCGCAGGATCTGTGATCGCGAGTTGGTTTGAGCGAAAAACCAAAGCCTGATCACACAGGCTTTGGTTTTATAATAAATGCTTGCTGGCTAATTCCTCGACTAAGCTGATGTAGGAAGCTTCAGCGTTTTCTTTTGAAGTCCCTTTAAAGTTAAGCCAGCTGTTATACTTCGCTGCAGCTTTGAAATCAAAACCTCCTGGTCGTTCTGTCTGGTTATCGCCTTCTGTAGCTTGTTTATAGAGGCCATAAAGTTTCAACAAATCTTCATTGCTTGGTTTGGAAGTAAATTGTTGGGTGAGGTTTTTTGCTTCCTCAAAATTTGAAATCGTCATGGTAAACTGGTTTGCGTGTTTTCAGTTTCCAAAATTGGATCAAAATCAGCTCGTTTACAATCTCAACAAAAAAATAAACCAGCCGGAGGGCTGGTTTATTTATTGGTGTCAAATAAAGACTAACGCTTATTAATGGATACATAGTCACGCTCATTGGCACCGACATAAACTTGTCTTGGTCTGCCAATAGGCTCATTATTTTCTCTCATTTCTTTCCACTGAGCGATCCAACCTGGAAGTCTTCCCAAAGCAAACATCACGGTAAACATTTCAGTAGGAATCCCTAGGGCTCGATAAATAATTCCGGAATAGAAATCAACATTTGGATACAACTGACGATCTATAAAATACTGATCGTTCAGAGCAGCATATTCCAATTCTTTTGCGATGTTCAAAATTGGATCATTGACTCCCAACTTTCCAAGAACATCATCAGCTGCTTTTTTGATGATCTTAGCTCTAGGATCAAAGTTTTTATAAACACGGTGACCAAATCCCATCAATCGGAAAGGATCGTTCTTATCTTTTGCCTTGTCGAGGTATTTTTTAGCATCACCTCCATCGGCTTTGATAGCTTTAAGCATTTCGATGACAGACTGGTTTGCGCCGCCATGAAGTGGTCCCCAAAGCGCATTTATTCCAGCGGATATAGAAGCATAGATGCTTGCCTGTGAAGAACCGACGATTCGCACTGTGGATGTAGAGCAGTTTTGCTCATGATCAGCATGGAGAATTAGTAACTTATCCAGTGCGGATGCTACTACCGGGTCTACTTCATATTTTTCGGCAGGTAGTGCAAACATCATCTTGAGGAAATTAGAACAATAATCCAAAGAATTGTCAGGATAATTTACTGGATGTCCCTGTTCATTCTTATAAGCCCAAGCCGCGAAAGTCGGCATCTTGGCCATTAATCTGATGATGCTCAAATTTATTTCATCTTCATTTCTATTTGCATTCAATGAATCTGGATAGAATGCAGTCAACGCGCAAACCAAAGAAGATGAAACTCCCATAGGGTGGGCATTGGATGGAAAACCTTCAAGAATCTTTTTGATATCCTCGTGGACTAGGGTGTGGTGAGTGATTTCTTTTGAGAAATTCTCATACTCAACCGAAGTCGGTAGTTCGCCATAGATTAGAAGGTAGGATACTTCTAGGAAGGTGGATTTCTCCGCAAGATCCTCAATTCGATATCCTCTATATCGAAGAATTCCCTCCTCACCATCTAAAAAAGTAATCGCACTTTTTGTAGCACCGGTATTTTTATATCCCGGATCGATGGTGATCAGACCCGTATCTTGACGAAGTTTTGCAATATCTATCGCAGACTCATTTTCTGTACCGGTGATTACCGGAAATTCAAATTCTTCTCCTTTATAGGAAAGTTTAGCTGATTCAGACATAAATAATTTAGTTGTGTTACTCAATGGATAAAGCCCCAAATTGAGCTTTCAAGTTAGCAAAATCGGTAAGTATTTTAGACTTTAATTCATTAGGTGGAAATATAATCATGTGAAAACTCGATTTTTTTCCAAAAAAACTAACGCTGGATTGAATTTCAATTCAAGCAAAGGTTAGATTTTTAAAGTCTGATTTGTTTTTTAAATAGTGCCCATTAAAAAAGCCCACGCGGGGCTAATTTTATGCACAGAAATGTTCAAATACCTCCACCAAATGATCACCGATCATCTTGGCGTTTCTTCCTTCGATGTGGTGACGCTCGATAAAGTGTACTAATTCCCCATCTTTGAAAAGAGCCATAGCAGGCGAGGAGGGAGGATAAGGAAGAGTCAACTCTCTTATTTTGTCTACTGCCTCTCTGTCATTTCCAGCAAATACTGTAGCAAGAGTGCCAGGTTTTACTTTTGCATTCTCAACAGCGTAGCGGATGCCTGGGCGTGCTGCTCCTGCTGCACATCCGCAAACTGAATTTACCACTACTAGGGTGGTACCTTTATGATCGGCACCGAGGTGAGTAGCTACTTGATCTGCAGTTCTGAATTCTTCAAATCCTAATGTCGAAAGTTCTGCTCTCATGGGAGCGATTAATTCCTCTGGGTACATGGTATATAAGTTTTATTGGTTCATTTATAGAAATCCTAATTCAAGCTTTGCTGCCTCGGACATCATATCTTGGGCATAGGGTGGGTCAAAGGTAAGTTCAAGCTCCACGTTATTAATCCCTTGGATTTGTTGGATTTTGTCCTTGATCTCCGAAGGGATAAACTCAGCAGAAGGGCAATTTGGCGAAGTCAACGTCATCAGGACATAAACATTGTTTACAGGATAGACGGTGATTTCATAGATCAAACCCAATTCATAGACATCTATAGGGATTTCAGGATCATAAACCAGTTTGATCGCTTGGACGACTTTTTCTTTTAAGCCCTCAATCTGCCCTACGTTATTTTCTTTCTGCTCTGTTTCCATTTGATTAGACATTTTGATTGCTTTGAATGGCCAAGGCAAATAATTTGATTTGCTTAATCATCGATGCAAAACCGTTGGATCGTTGGCTGCCAATAATGGAGCCCATTCCGATTCGCTCTACGAAATCAAGCTTCGCACTTACAATTTCTTCAGGAGTTCGATCATTTAATACCCGAAGCAAAAGTGATATCAGTCCTTTAGTGATATCCGTATTCGAGTCAGCCATGTAGTGAACCTTTCCATCTTGTTCTTCAGCGATTAGCCAAACCTTAGATTGGCAACCTTTAATGATGTTTTCCTCAACTCGAGCTATTTCTGGTAAAGCTTCTAATCCGTCACCTAGCTCCATAATAAAATATATTGTCGACTCTTTGTCGTCTCCCAGAATTTCAAATTCTGATACAATCTCGTCTTGAATATCGGTTATGCTACTCATTTATTTTTGATTCTTGCGATCTTGGCAACACTTTCTGCTAGGGAATCGATTTCTGATTTGGAATTATAAACAGCAAAGGATGCTCTGACAGTTCCTTCTAATCCTAATCTTTTCATCAAGGGTTGAGTGCAGTGATGTCCGGTTCTCACAGCAATTCCATTTGAATCCAGCATCATCCCCACGTCGTAGGGGTGCATTCCGTTTATATTAAATGATAGCACACTCACTTTTTCAGGTGCTGTACCCACTGGGATAAAGCCTTTTATTTCGCCCATTTTTTCATTTGCATAGGCTAGCAACGCATCCTCGTGTGCTTTGATCTCTTTTTTACCGAGTCCATTTATGAAATCGAGCGCTGATTTGAAAGCGATCACATCTGCAATATTTGGAGTTCCTGCCTCGAATTTGAATGGGATCTCATTATAGGTAGTCTTTTCAAAAGTGACTTCCTTGATCATTTCTCCACCGCCTTGGAAAGGAGGCATAGCTTCAAGAATTTCTCTCTTGCCATAAAGTACACCCAGCCCTGTAGGTCCGTAAAGTTTGTGCGCAGAGAAAGCTAGAAAATCGCAATCCAAAGCTTGAACATCTACGTCAAGATGACTGGTGCTTTGAGCACCGTCGAGCAAAACTTTTGCTCCGATGGCGTGCGCAGCTTGGATGATATTTCGGACCGGGTTAATAGTCCCCAATGAATTGGATGCATGCACGATGCTTACCAGTTTGGTTTTTGGAGAAAGTAGTTTCTCGAATTCCTCAAACAGGATTTCTCCGGATTCGCTGATTGGGATGATTTTGAGTATTGCTCCTTTTTCCTCACAAAGCATTTGCCAAGGCACAATATTAGAGTGATGCTCCATGGTGGAAATGATGATCTCATCGCCCTTTCCAATGAATTTTCTGCCAAATGTCGCCGCTACCAGATTGATGCTTTCGGTAGTTCCTTTGGTGAAAATTATCTCAGCCGCTTCCCGCGCATTGATGAAATCCTTAAGCGTCTCACGGGTTTCTTCAAAATATCGAGTTGCCCGATCTGCCAATGCATGTGCTCCGCGATGAATATTCGAATTATCATGGTTGTAATATCCCGTCAATGCATCCAAAACAGACTGAGGCTTCTGAGTAGTTGCTGCATTGTCAAAATACACCAAAGGCTTGCCATGCACTTCTTGATGAAGTACAGGAAACAAGCCCCTGATTTTTTCGATATCGAAATTCATAGATGATTAAAATTTAAAATTTAGAACCCAAGCGATCTTCTACCAATTTTGTACAGTAAGTTCTGAAAGGTTCATCAGCAATATGCTCCAAAACCTCTCCCGCAAAAGCATAAAGTAACAAGCCTTTGGCCTGAAGTTTACCAATTCCTCTAGCCTGAAGGTAGAATAACGCTTCCTCGTCCAATTGACCTGTCGTACAGCCGTGAGAGCATTTCACATCATCGGCCCAGATTTCCAGTTGTGGTTTGGTGTTGACCACAGCATCGTCTGATAGTAGAATGTTATTATTTTGCTGAAACGCGTTGGTCTTCTGAGCGTCCTGACGGACAAAGATCTTCCCGTTGAAAACGCCTCTTGAATGATCAGCCAGAATCCCTTTATATAATTCATTGGACTCGGAGTGAGCAACTATATGATCTACGTTGGTATGGTTGTCGACATGAGTCTTCCCATCTAACAAATACAAACCATACATGTTTCCTTCTGAATTACTTCCAAGGATATTTAGCGTCAAGTTATTTCGAATCATATCACCTGAAAGTGAAATAACCACTGAATTGAATGTGGAGTCTTTCTGAATATCAGTTTCAATGTTGCTTACTTCGATATAATTTTTGCCTTCGTGCTGCAATCTATAGTGATGAAGATGTGTGTTTATCCCTCCCTTTACTTCGATAACTTTATTGACAAATGTTGGCGATCCGTTCAATTGCACTGTTTGCTCTATAAATGTTGCCTCTGCAAAATCTCCAGCTTCGATCCAAATTCTTGGTTGGATCACTTGGCCCTCAGACACTGCGTTCAAAAACAAAATCAAAACTGGTCTTTCAAGTTTTACCTTCTTTGGAATGGAGATAACGATTCCTTCGTGAAAAGAAGCCTGATTCAATGCGCAGAACGCATCTTTCTCAGGTTTTGCAATGCTTCCGATTGGACAATCTGACTTTTCTGAAAGAAAAGAGATTGTTAAATCTTCAATCTTATCGGAAAGTGCTGGTTGATAAATACCATTGGAAAAAACCAGGATGTCTCCCTCGAATCCTTCAAAAATTGCTGATTTGACCAAATTCGCATTCACCTCGAAAGCTTTTGCCTGCGTTGGATCAGTAATGATTTGATCAAGTTTTTTGGTAATTGAAGTGAATTTGTATTCTTCAGCTTTCAATGCAGGCATTCCTTGCTGATTGAAAATCTCTTTTGCTGAATTTCTGGCTAATTCAAATCCAATACCCGGATGATCTGTTAAACCACCGATTTTATCTTGCTTTATAAGCGTACTCATGAGTTAGAATCTTTGAGTGAAAATCAAACTGTTGCTGCCGAATCGATTTCTTCTTTAATCCAGTCGTACCCTTTTTCTTCCAGTTCAAGTGCAAGTTCTTTAGTACCGGATTTCACAATCCTTCCTTTGTACAGGACGTGCACATAATCTGGCACGATATAGTCTAATAGTCGCTGATAGTGTGTTACCAGGATAGTTGCGTTATCCTTCGTTTTCAATTGATTGACACCATTTGAAACGATTTTCAAGGCATCTATATCTAATCCTGAATCTGTTTCATCCAGAATAGAAAGTTTAGGATCGAGCATTGCCATTTGGAAAATCTCGTTTCGCTTTTTTTCACCTCCGGAGAAACCTTCATTTAGCGATCTGCTCAAAAGTTTTTGGTCGATCTCAACCAATTTCATTTTCGCCTTCATCAAGGTCAAAAACTTAACAGCATCTAGCGCCTCAAGACCTCGATATTCACGAACTTGATTTACGGCTGTTCTCAAGAAATTGGTAGAACTTACTCCCGGGATTTCTACTGGATATTGAAAGGCAAGGAATACACCTTCTCGTGCTCGAACTTCCGGCGAATATTCAAGCAAATTTTTGCCATTAAACGTTACTTCACCTTCAGTCACTTCGTACTCTTCTCTTCCTGCTAAAACAGAAGCAAGAGTAGATTTTCCTGAGCCATTTGGGCCCATGATTGCGTGAACTTCACCAGCTTTTACTTCTAAGTTTATTCCTCGTAATATAGGTGTGCCTTCTATGGAAGCGTGTAGATTCTTTATTGATAACATGGTTTGAAATTTGAAATTTGTGATTTTCCAATCTTGAATTGGAACTACCTATCCGACGGAACCTTCGAGCGTTAAAGCCAAAAGCTTTTGAGCTTCTACTGCAAACTCCATTGGAAGTTGATTAAGCACTTCTTTCGCGTAACCATTGACAATTAACGCTACTGCGTCCTCTGTTGCGATTCCTCGTTGGTTGCAATAGAAAATCTGGTCTTCACCGATCTTGGAGGTGGTTGCCTCGTGCTCTACTTTAGCTGACGAATTACTGATGTCGATGTAAGGAAAGGTATGCGCTCCACAACGATCTCCCATAAGTAGAGAATCACATTGAGAGAAATTTCGCGCGTTGGTTGCACGCTTCATTACTTGAACCTGACCTCGATAAGAATTTTGAGATTTTCCGGCGGAGATTCCTTTGGATACAATTCTAGATTTGGTGTTTTTACCAATGTGAATCATTTTAGTCCCGGTATCAGCTTGCTGATAATGGTTAGTGACGGCGACGGAGTAGAATTCACCGATTGAGTAATCACCTTTAAGTATACAAGAAGGATATTTCCAAGTCACTGCAGAACCAGTTTCAACTTGAGTCCAGGATATTTTTGAATGATCACCAGCGCAGATTCCACGCTTGGTCACAAAGTTGAAAATTCCACCTTTACCGTTTTTATCTCCAGGGAACCAGTTTTGAACAGTAGAATATTTCACTTCAGCATGAGCGCCTGCGTAAATTTCGACCACAGCAGCGTGAAGTTGATTCTCGTCTCGCTGAGGCGCAGTACAACCTTCCAGATAACTGCAATAAGATTCATCTTCTGCTACAATTAACGTACGCTCGAATTGACCGGTATTTGCGGCATTGATTCTAAAATAAGTGGAAAGCTCCATCGGGCAACGAACGCCTTTTGGGATGTAGCAAAATGATCCGTCGGAAAATACAGCTGAATTTAATGCTGCATAGTAATTGTCGGTCATAGGGACAACAGATCCCAAATATTTCTTGATAAGCTCTGGATGTTCGTTAACTGCCTCCGAGAAAGAACAGAAAATGATGCCCAATTTGCTTAAGGTTTCTTTGAAAGTAGTGGCAACTGAAACTGAATCAAGAACTACATCAACAGCTATACCTTGAAGTCTCTTTTGCTCATTGAGGTTGATGCCCAGTCTTTTATATATATCTAAAAGCTCAGGATCAACTTCGCTCAAATTTTTTGCTTTTTTTGCCTGCTTGGGAGCAGAGTAATATTTCAGGGCTTGTAGGTCAATTTTTGGGTAGTGGACATTGGCCCAAGTAGGCTCTTCCATAGCTAACCAAGTGCTATAAGCTTTTAACCTCCATTCTAGCAACCAAGATGGCTCTTCCTTCTTTGCAGAAATCCATCTGATAATATCTTCATTCAAGCCTACTGCAGCTTCATCAGCTTCATAGTTGACTGACCATCCATGCTCGTATTCTTTGGAGGTTAACTCTTCTAAAATTTGATTGTCTTTGCTCATGTTTAGCGACTTATTTAGACTAATTACATTTTAACTACGAATGTACAACATATAATGAATTTATAATGTTCGCAGGGATTCGAGATTTCTATTCCTTATACAATATTTAGATCCAAACAGTTCAAAATGGTGTCTGTAAGGCCTTTTGTCAAAAATATTTAGAATTGAGCTTCAAGCACTTTTTAGAGTGAAAATAAATGAAATCGTTATTTATATTTAATCTTAATTATTTATTTCTCTTTATCGAAAAATTGAATTGGCCTGTTAATGGATTCCTCAAGTACAATCAAAGTCTCGGTACGGTCGATTCCATCCACTTTTTGGATATTGTCAAGGACAGTTCTAAGGTGATTGGTATCTCTGCATATAATTTTAGCGAAAATAGAGTAATTGCCTGTTGTGTAGTAAGCACTCACTACTTCGGAAATAGCTTTTAGTCGCTCGATTACACTATCATAAAGTGAGCTTTTTTCGAGGTAGATTCCTAAAAATGCTGATATGTCGAATCCCAATTTGGCGAAGTCAATATTTAACGTAGCGCTTTTCACGATTCCCATATCCTCCAACTTCTTCATTCGAACGTGCACTGTGCCGGAGCTCACAAATACTTTTTTTGCAATTTCTGTGTATGGAGTTTTTGCATCCTCATTTAATAGAGAAATGATCTTAAGGTCAATGTTGTCGATATCTAAAATTTTGTCCATTTTTTTGGGTTGTATTTAGCTGATTGTTAAAGAAAGCGCATGTAAATTAGAGATTGTTCAAAATATACCAAAATTTATTTTTCAATTTGTAATTAATACGAAAATCACTTTACTTTGGCATTAGAGTGGAAGCCAATCTTTTATTTTGAATTTTGGTTGTTTTCTCAAATTAAAATCTGGATACATTTGCAAAGCCAAATTTTAATCTATCAATTGAAAACTTTTAATCTCTAAAGTTATATTTGGGTTTATATTCTGAAAAGAGTCTTGCTTCTGGCAAGACTTTTTTGTTGCCCCTGAAACAATACCTAGCCAGGTTTAAACCATGTTTTTTTTAAGCGGTTGGGTATACCACTGTTCTTGCCATTATTTTTAGCGCGAAAAGTTTTTTCCAATTGCTACCAAAAAATCCCGAATTGATAATTATTCACTAGTAGGTGAAAGGGAAAAACCTAAATTGAAACTTTCATTAACCTCAATTCAAATGAATACCAAGTTTAATTTTGGCGTCTTTTTGCTTTTACTAATTAGTGGCCAACTTGCTTTTGGCCAACAGAAAAGACCGCTTACCCACGATGACTACGATGGGTGGGAGCGAGTGTCTTCCGAAAAAATCACAAAAAATGGCCAATGGGTAGGCTATCAAATTTCTCCTCAGGATGGTGACGGTCGTTTGGAGATTTTATCTTTCAAACGACCAGCTAACAGATTTGTGATCCCTAGAGGAACAGGTTTTGACTTTAGCCCAGATGATGCATTTGCGGTAGGTAAAATCAGTCCCGAGGATGATTCGGTTCGCGTATTGAAATTGAAAAAAACCAAAAAAGATGACATGCCATCCGATAGCCTTTTTATCTATCAGATGAGTAATGGCAACCTGATTAAAATCCCTCGAGTGAAATCTTTTGCAATCCCGAGCGAGGCTGGTAGTTGGATCGCTATTCTTTATGAAAAAGAAAAAGTTAAGAAACTTGCTAAAACTGACAGTACCACTACTGCAGATTCCACTGCTAAGGCTGAGAAACCAAAGAAAACCGAGGGGACCAAACTCGAAGTGCGGAAGCTTGACGGTTCGATGACGTATGATTTTGAACGCGTGAAGTCGTTTAGTTTTTCTCCGAATGGAGATTTTCTCCAGTTTGTCATTGCAGAGGAGGATACCCTAGATAATGCAGCAATCTATCTTTTGAATCTGTCAACGGGAAAAAGCAAATTGATCTCGGAAGCAATGACATCTTATTCGGGTATGACATTTTCCCCAAAATCAAAGTACCTAGCCTACTTGACTACCAATGATTCGACTAAATCTAAAAAGCCCTATCATTCTCTTTATTTAGTGAATACTGCGACTGGAAAAATTGAGGAAATAGCTTCAAAAATTTCGAACGGTATATTAGCCAATGGGAGAGTAAGTCCTGATGAAAATCTCAAGTTTTCTGAAAATGAGTCAAGATTGTTTTTTGGGATTGCTCCAGATTATGTAGACTATTCTTATGAAAACGATACGACTATCTTGGATGATGAGCGAGTAAGCTTGGATATTTGGGGTTGGCAAGATGCTGAAATCCAACCGATGCAGCTGGTCCGGAAGTCGCAAGAAGAAAAGAAAGCCTATTTGGCCAGTATAGATTTAGGTACTAAAAAAATCACCCAATTAGCTACTCCTGAGATTGATAATGTGGTGTTGGAATCAAAAGTGGAGCGTGATTTTGGCCTTGCCTACACGGATTCTCCTTACCGTCGAAGCTACAGCTGGGACATTCAGATTGGTAGAGATTTATATTTAGTGGATTTCAAAACCGGCCAAAAGACATTGATTGAAAAGGATGCATCTGGATTTCCTTCTATTTCTCCTGAGGGGAAATATGTGAGTTGGTATGATGCAAGAGATAGTAGCTGGGTGGCTTATGATGTCGTTTCAAAAGCTAAAATAAATCTAACGTCTGGTTTATCGCCTGTTTTCTACGATGAAATCCACGATAGTCCATCTCTACCAAGTGGCTATGGCAGTGGAGGTTGGCTAGCTGACGATGCTGCAATCTTAATTTACGATCGATTTGATATTTGGAGAATTGATCCAAAAAATCCCAAAGCTGCTGTTAATATCACCCAAGGAATGGGTAGGAAAGAAAATATCGTCTTCAGGAGACAAGACCTTGATCGAGAGGAGCGAAGTATAGACCCAAAAGCATTATTGCTGCTGGCGGCTTTTGATGAGCAAGATAAAGATGCTGGTTTTTTCTCCGGATCAATAGATGGGAAAACTGCACCCAAAAAATTGATAATGACGGCTCATAGCTATTCCGGATTGACTAAGGCCAAAGAATCAGAGGCAATATTGCTGAATCGCTCTACTTATATAGAGAATCCTGATGTCTATCTAGGAGATCTTTCTTTTGATAACTTGACTAAAGTATCTAATCTAAATCCAAAACAAGCTAATGTAAACTGGGGCTCCGTGGAGTTGGTAGATTATCTGGCAAATGACGGAGTGCCACTTCAAGGCTTGCTATATAAACCTGAAAATTTTGATCCGAGTAAGAAGTATCCGATGATGGTGTATTTCTATGAGCGAAACACTGATGGAATCCACCGATATCGAGCGCCTGCACCAAGCGCCTCAACGATCAATATTCCTTATTTTGTAAGTAATGACTACTTGGTTTTGGTACCGGACATTAAGTATGATTTGGGACT
>JBBQDY010000040.1:0-15308 GCA_038320155.1 Cytophagales bacterium | reverse complement strand
CTTTATTCTAGTTACGATTACCGCAACGGCTCAAGATTCAGTCCGATATAGACCGAATAAATTTAACCAGTTTAAAGTCGTTCCTCTTCCTGCGATCGGATCCAACCCGGCCAATGGTTGGCTTTTCGGCATTGCACCATCAGCTACTTGGAGAATGGGTCACCCGGAGACTACACACCTTTCTAATCTAGTCGGCAACTTTCTTTATACCACCAAAAAACAATGGATCTTTAGCTCGAGAAGTACGGTTTTTCTGAATGAAGATGACTGGATATTAGTCGGAGATTGGAGGTATTTCATTACTTCCCAACCCACATTTGGCCTGGGGAGTAGTACTCCAAATGAACTTTCGGAAAACCCAACTCAACCAGGTGTATTCTGGGGAGAGCAACAAATGGATTACAGCTGGGCACGTTTTTATGAAACCGTATTGAAGCGAGTCGCTGATTCGAAGTTTTACTTAGGAGTTGGTTATCATTTGGATGTCTATTCCAAAATCGAAAGTTTTGTTGATTCAGAAATTCCTGTAGAGCTCAACTTTGCTCATGACAATTACAATCAGCGATTCGGATTTGACACGGATAAATACACAGTTTCCGGATTGACCTTTAATGCAATTATGGAAAATCGGGATGTAGCAGTTTCGCCATACGAGCGGAATTTCGCATTGATTTCCTACAAAGTAAATCCATCATTTCTAGGCTCGGACCAGTCCTCCTCTACCCTACTTCTAGATTACCGACATTATTTTAACCTCAGCGAACGACGAAAAAGACACTTAATCGCATTGTGGGGTTTCGGAAATTTCTTGGTCTCTGGGAATTTGCCCTACATGGGGCTTCCATCGATTGGATATGATATGTTTGGAAGAGGAGGCAGAGGCTACGCCCAGGGAAGATTCCGGGGAGAAAGCATGGCTTATTCAGAAGCTGAGTACCGCTTTCCACTTCAAAGAAATAAAGAAACATTCGGCGGAACAGTATTCTTAAATGCGGCGAGTTTCAGTAGCCGCACTTCCAATGAAAAACTCTTCACCAAGTTGAACCCAGGCTATGGATTGGGACTAAGAGTGATGATCAATAAGGAGAATCGAACAACGATTACAGCTGATTATGGCTTCGGTCAAAAAGGGAATTCGGGATTCTACCTGAATGTCAATGAGACTTTCTGATATTATCAAGAAAGTACCTGTCAATTAAATTAAAGAAGGAAGTTTGACATTTTATTTCGTTGGTAATGCAGCAAATAAAGCAGCATGGGTAGGAACAGTGAATAAAGTGATTCCAAATAAATCCCAAAATATGCCGGCGGCTATAGAGCAGGCAGTTGGTCAAATTTTCAAAAAACTAAATTTAAATTAATCACATAAAAAGAATGAATATGAAGAATTTAAAAACGTTAGTACTTTTTGCGTCAATAGCCTTTTTAGGCGCTTGCGGCTCTAGTACCAAAATACTAGGATCTTGGACTAGTCCAAAAAGCCCTTCTGAACCATATAAAAGTATTTTTGTGACGGCAATTTCGGAAAATCTCATCGGTCGACAATCTATTGAAAATGATATTGAAGATTTTCTACAAAAAGCTGACGTTGTAGCTAAAAGTAGTTTCGAGATCATGCCTCCAGGCTTCAAAGCTTCCTTAGAAAATAAAGACGCTACAATAGCTTCTATTATAGATACCGGTAGCGACGCAATTTTGACCGTGGCACTTTTAGACCAAACCTCTGAAACTCGCTATGTACCCGGGACCACCATGTATTCTCCGACGGGACATGGTGGGAATTATGGAAGATTTTATGGGTATTATTCCTACTACAATCCAATCATGTACGACCCAGGATATTACACAAAAGAAAAGACCTATTACTTAGAAATCAATCTATACGACGCAACTACAGAAGAGCTAGTTTGGTCTGCGCAATCCGAAACTACTAACCCATCTTCGATTGATACCTTCTCCCGAAATTTCTCTCAATTGGTGGTTAAGCAACTGATCAAAGATGGCTTGATTTCAAAGTAAGAATCCATAAATATGAGTATCCAAAATCCTGTACGTTGCCAAATTTAATGCTGATTTGCTTCCCAAAATCTCCCTTACTCCCTTTGAGAAAGGGGGAATTTGTTCCGAATTCAAATCCAGATTTCGCTTATTTCAGGAACATGCAACAATGCGAATATTCAAATCCATTAATCAAAAAGGGATCGAATCAGTTGATTCGAACCCTTTTTGTTATTAAGCTGCGTTTCTTGCAGCATTGATGATTCCAAACATACTTCGTAGAATCAGCCGCTGAAGATTTTCATCTGCTTTTCCAGACTCAAGCATTTGCTGAATTGCAAATTGCTGTACCGTGATCAGCGGAAGTACGATCCGCTCCCGGATTTCGATAGACCTTTTTGAGACGAGGTTATCGCCCATCAATTGATCCATAGATGAGACCACTTTGAGCTTTTCGATAGATCGCTTGTATTCGGCAAACATGATTTCCCAAAATCCTCCATAGGTTTTATCTTCCTTCAAATAGGCCGTAGCAGGATAGAAACATTTGCTAAGAGATTGCATGGAATTGCCAAGCAGCGTTCTGAAAAACAAAGAGTTTTCATACAATTCTTTTAACTCATCAAGTTTTCCTTTCTTCTCTAAAGCTTCAATTGCCTCGCCTACCCCATAGAAGCCTGGGATATTTTGCTTCATTTGCGCCCAAGAACCCACAAAAGGAATAGCTCTCAGATCTTCGAATTTCAATCCTTCTCCTTTTCCACGTTTCAATGGTCTAGATCCGATATTGACCATTCCAAAATACTTCAATGGCGTCACATGCTCCAGATATGGCACAAATTGCGGATGACTTTTAAACTTCTTATAAGACTCATAGGCCTCATTAGCTAGCTCCTCAATCAAAGCCCGTTGGTCAAGGTTGAGGTTTTTCTCGGCTCCAGAATACAGATGGTTTTCCAATCCTGCGCTGAGCAACTGCTCAAGGTTATAGGTACAGGAAACCTGCTTACCATAATTTGCCGAAATAGTCTGTCCCTGAATGGTTACTTGGATCTCAGAATTTTCTACTTTTTCTCCCAGTGAAGCATAGAAATTATGCATGTTCCCCCCTCCTCTTGCAGGAGGTCCGCCACGACCATCAAAAAAGACAACCGCAATTCCATTTTCTCTGGATACCCGAGTCAATTCCTCTTTAGCTCGAAGGATTGACCAGTTTGCTTTGATGTATCCACCATCTTTAGTCCCGTCCGAGAAGCCTAACATGATCGTTTGTTTATTCCCTCTGGTCTTCAGGTGTTCTTGATAAACTGGCAATTGGTAAAGCTGGGTCATAATACCCGGAGCCTCACTCAAATCATCAATCGTCTCAAATAGCGGTACAATATCCAGCGGAAGGCTTTCTTTATCTTTGCCTAGAGTGAGCTGGGCCAATCGGAATACTTCCAAAATATGCTTTTTGGACTGACTGTTGGAAATAATGTAGCGATTTAGCACTTCTTCCCCACTTTCTTTTTGAATCGGATCAATGACCCCAAAAGACTGAAGCATCTCCACATGGAAAGGCTCTTGGAATTGATTTAAAGCAGGCAATGATTCCGTTGCAAAAATTTGATCGATCTGCTCTTCCTCAGTGTCTGCGAACGTTTTTCCTTGGATTTCAAATATTTCCTCCCAAAGTGCATCATGCTTCCTACTGTCTTGGCGCATATCCATACATCCGAAATGGAAACCGAAAATCTTTACTTTCAGAATAAACTCATCGAGGATTTCCACAAACAAGCCCTCATGATGCTTGACCAAAGCCTCACGTGCATTCAATAAATCTTCTAAAAGCTGATCCGCAGTATGATAAAAGGATGATTCTTCAAAGAGCGTAGAGAAAAGTCCTTTTTCTACTTTAATGATAATCTCTTCGACGTGCTTGAAAGTCAGTCTTCGACGAAGTTTTCGCATATCCCGATAGTAACATCTCAGAATCCACTTTTTCAGTCTAAGTGCTACTTGCTGGGTAATCTCCCAAGTCACGAAGGGATTCCCATCCCGGTCCCCTCCTGGCCAAAAGCCTACTTTCAACAAGCCTGGGTTTTCCCAAGAGTGAAGAGGGATCTCCAGTGAATTGAGCAAGCGAATCATGATATCGGGAATACTTTGGTAGAAAATATTCTCCAAGTACCAGATTAGACTAACTGCCTCATCGTAAGGACTTGGCTTTTCCCGCTTTGTAAGTCCAGTTTTCCCTAGTTGCTGGAGGAGCGAATTGATTTTTCCGATGTCATCAGTTCGGATTGCATTTTCCAGATCCGTGATTATTCCCAATACATTTCCAGGATAAAACTGGGTTGGATGAGCGGTAAGCGTCAATCGAACAGAAAAAGTCTTGAGCTTTTCGATCAATTCCACACGCTTTTTATCATTATCGGTTCGGTTGATTAATGCATTAATCGACCCTTTACCTTTCAAATCGTTGATTTTTTCATAAGCCGCATCTTCAATCGAATCAAAAAGTACCACCTGACGCTCCACGTATTGGATCATTTGGAAGAGCAGATCAACTTGCTTTTTACTTTCTACGTCAGGCATCATCTCTTCAAAGAATCCTTCGATGATCTCCTTGGGACTTAGCCCCTCTTCATAACCCTTTTGGCAGGCCGTTCCCAAAATTGGCAATAGCGTACCCGTCCGGTAAATGTGATCAAATGGAAGGTCTAAAAATAAACTGTTGTAGATCGTAAATCGCTTGGCGACTTCAGCATCATAAGTTTTATACATCATTTAGCGGTGATTTTATCAAGTTGTAAATTAGTGAATTTTATATTTTTCAATCCTATAATTAATAACTCAATAAAAAAATATCGATTTTTATTCCATCTTTTTAAAAAATACACTAGATCACTCCGAAAGCTAATTTTAAAGCAAGGAGATAAATTGCTTAAATTAAACCATGAAACGGATTCCAATTCTCCTAAGCTTGCTTGCAATATTCTCAGCCTGCGACACTTCCAAAACCAAAGAAATGACTAACTCCTCACCCGTTTATTCTTTTCTAGTCGGTACCTACACTGACGGTACTGATCAGGGAATTAACTTATTGAAATTTGCTCCCGCAGATAGTTCATTAACTGTAGAAACCATCTTTGAAGGAATCAATAATCCTTCATTTCTTTTAGCTAATCGAGCCGAAAATCTGGTTATTTCTCTGGAAGAAGATGCAAATGTCAATGGTGGGAATTTGATGGTATTTGGGTTAAAGGATGAGAAATTGACTCCTATTGATACAATCCCTTCCTACGGTGATCATCCCTGCTATATTGGATTTTCTCCAAATGAGCAATTTGTCGTCGCGGCCAACTATTCCGGTGGCAGTCTGAGCATTTATAAATTGAATCCTTCCAATCAGCTCTCCCATCTTCAGACCATTCAACATGAAGGAAAAAGCATCAATGAGAGCCGACAGGAAAAGTCGCATGTACACAGTACCGTATTCAGCCCAGACGGGGAATATTTATTAGTCGCTGATTTGGGTACGGACAAGATTTACAGCTATTCTTTTGACCAATCGAAAGATGAGCCCGCATCGCTTTCTTCCACATTTGAAACGCTGCCAGGAGCTGGTCCTCGTCACGTATTATTTTCTAAAGATGGTAAAACTGTCTTTGCGGTGCAGGAACTAACTGCTGTATTAGAAATATTTGACTTTGAGGAGGGGAAACTTATTTCAAGGCAGTGCATCTCTTTGCTTGCCGACGATTTTGAAGGTTCCGTCGGAGCGGCTGAGCTGCGGATTTCTCCAGATGGAAAGCACGTCTATGTTTCAAACCGTGGGGAAGCCAATACCATTTCGGTGTTTCAACAAATGGAAATTTCGAAAGACTTTGAACGCATTCAGGTGATCGCATCCGGAGGAATCATGCCTCGAAATTTCAACCTAACTGCAGATGGGAAATACCTCTTGGCAGCTCATCAAAAAAGCAATGACATTGTCGTCTTTGAACGCAATATTGACTCAGGAATCCTCGCACAAACAGATTGGAAAGTAGCCATTCATAAACCTGTTTACCTTTTCCCTTTAAAAAATTAAATGGGATTTTCCCAGGCCAATTTTGATCGATAGCTGATCGTACCCGATTCTATCACAAGCGGAGAATCCAGATTATTATGAAAAAGCTTTCCAGTGCCAAGTCCCTGCGGGATGGTAGGATTGTAGCTAGCCGCCAATTGAGCAATTGCATTCAATCCAATATTACTTTCTAAAGCTGAAGTCATCCACCATCCGATTTGACGCTCTTCGGCGAGCTTGATCCATTCTTGAGTTTCAAGAATTCCACCCAACAAAGTCGGCTTGAGAATAATATGTTGGGGACAAATCAGATCCAGCAGCTCCGCTTTATTTTCTACTCCAATTAGCTCTTCATCCAGAGCTATAGGCAAAGGAGTGATTTTACATAGCGCTCGCATCGCTTCGATTTGTCCGGCAGCTATCGGCTGTTCGATACTATGAAGATCCAAACTTGCCAATCTGACTAATTTCTCAAATGCCTCATCAGGAGAAAAAGCCCCATTGGCATCTACTCTCAAGGTGATTTGTTCTTTGGAATAGCGCTTTCGGATTTGACTCAGCAAAGCAAACTCTTGCTCAAAATCTATCGCACCGATTTTCATTTTGATGCAGTTGAAGCCTTGATTGAGCTTCTCTTCGATTTGCTCAGCCATAAACTCCTGACTTCCCATCCAGATCAATCCATTGATAGGAATCGGATTACCTTGATCAAAAAAAGCTCCAGGGAAAATCTGCTTTTTTCCACCATGAAGCAAATCCAAAAGGGCCGTCTCTAAGCCGAACCGAATACTGGGAAACTCGGGAGAAACAAGCTCCATGAGCTTTTTCAAAATCTGATCGGAATTGGGTTCGAAAGTAATTCTTTCAATTTTTCGCAATTCTATTTCCAAATAATCCTCAAAATCAAGGCGATCATCCATACTCAAATTGATCAATGGCGCAGCCTCGCCCCAACCGATAATTGTTGGATTTTGGGGATCAAAAGCTTTGATCCAATAAACCGGTCTGGTCTTCAAGACACCACGAGAAGTTCCCGCATCAAATCGGAAATTTAAAACGCGTTTGATCCATTGGAAGCGAACTGAAATTAACTCAGACATGGAAGATTGAGGTTTTTAAATGGGAATTAAGCGAATGGCCTATATTTGCAATCCGAAATTGAAGACTTCATGCAGATCCCAAAGATTGACTTAAAAGCGTACGAATATACACTCCCAGAAGATAGAATAGCCAAATTTCCGCTCAAAAAACGGGGTGATTCTAAACTCCTTCACTGCACAAACGGAGAAATATCACATTTCCATTTTTATGATATCGTGGATTTGCTTCCTTCTGATTCCCTTTTAGTTTATAATGACACGAAGGTGATTCCAGCACGATTGATATTTCAGCGAGAAACAGGTGCAAGAATCGAAATTTTCCTACTCCAACCACTAGCTCCCACCACGGTGATTCCTGAGATCATGCTAGCAACCTACCCGGTAACTTGGGAAACGATGATCGGAAATGCCAAAAAATGGAAAACTGGTGAGATTCTCAAAGGTCAAGTCCAAATCGGTGAGAAGCAGCTGACCCTTTCTGCAGAATTAGTAGATCGAGCGTCTCGACAAGTCAAATTCTCGTGGAATGATCCTAATGTTGCTTTTGTCGACGTAGTGGAAGCAACTGGTGAGGTGCCGCTTCCCCCCTATCTGAATCGAAAGGCAGAGGAGTCGGATAAAAATCGGTACCAAACTGTGTACTCCGAAAAAGAAGGTGCAGTGGCCGCTCCCACTGCGGGATTGCATTTTACGCAAGAGATTTTTGATCAGCTCGCTCAAAAGGGAATTCAAAAAACACAAGTGACACTTCACGTGAGCGCCGGAACTTTCCAGCCGATTAAGGCAAAAGAAGTGACCGAACATCCCATGCATAGTGAGCAAATACATGTTACTGTCACAGCAATCGAGTCGGTGATAAAACATCAAGGTAAAATCATCGCAGTAGGGACTACTTCAATACGTACATTAGAAAGTCTCTTTTGGTATGGGGTAAAGCTGATCGAAGGAAAAGGTGAGGAAATGAAGATTGCGAAATTATTTCCGTACGAATACCGATCAGAGATACCTTCAGTCGAAGCAGCTTTTTCAGCGATTCTTAACCTGATGGAGGAAAAAAATCTTGAGACGATAATGGGAACTACCGAAATTTTTATTTTCCCCGGATATGAGTACCATGTAGTTTCGGCATTGATCACCAACTTTCACCAGCCAGGATCGACTTTAATCCTTTTGATTGCTACTATTTTAGGGGAAAATTGGAAAAAAGTATATCAAGAAGCTTTGGATAATGATTATCGATTCTTGAGTTACGGAGATAGCAGTTTGCTTTGGATAGACCAATCAATCGCCTGACATGCCAAGTTTTTGTATTCCATTGATTAACGCCTGATAATAAGTCCGACCAACTGGCACTAAATCGCCGGCGACTTTAAGATCTTTCGTATTAATCGATTCAATCTCATCGATACGTACCAAGTAGCTTTTGTGAATTCGCATAAAGTCACCTGCTGGAAGCTCATCTTCAAAATTCTTCAAGATGTTTCTTACTGAGAAAACAGCTTTTCGGGAAACCAGCGTAGTGTAATTACCATCAGCCTTCAACCATAGGATATCAGTGAATTTCACTTTTACAAGAGATCCTGCATGTCTTACAAAGATTGCGTCTTTGATCAAAAGCTCAGGACTTTTTTCTTTCTTAGCTTCGTTTACTAGACTTTTTGAATATACGTTGCTGTTTGATTTTGTCTTGCTTAGAAGTTCTCGCATGGTTATGGTATTTGTGACGAAACATACTGTTCCATAGCATTGTTTTGAAACTTTGAAAAAATTAGGTAAAGGTTAAACTCAAATTTGAACCGAGCTGATGAATAAGCCTTATTTTTATAGCCATGAGAATCACTTTGAAAAAATCATTATCAATTCGTCTATTAGTTGCTTTAATTCTGGTCCTAGGATTTTCTTGTCAGGAAAAAGATGATCCGGCAAACGGGAAAGTAAATGTCTTGATATCGGGTTTGGAATTACTTGATCCTCTGACTTACCCCTCTGCCAGAATAAACAATGAATCTAACTGGAAACACAAAATTGAGAATAAGCTGGCCTTAACTTTTGAGTCGGGAACTGGAGAAAAATTCGCTCTGGAAATCAACCCCAACGATTTTAGCAGACCTTATTCCATCGCATTGCCAGTTGGAAATTACGATCTTATCGGAAGCTCGATCACTACAGATTCTTTTGCCCTGCTATCACTTCGAATAGCCCAAAAACTTGCTATCAATTCAGCAGATCAGAAAATTACCATTCGAGCTACTTCGGACTTTAGCCTCTTTACCATCACCAATGAAAATCTGGGGACTACCCAACCAGAGGATTTATCAAGCAATCGAAAATTGGAACTGAATGGCAAATTTTACTACCGATATGCTTTGGCGAATACCGACTTACCTATAAAAATCCCTTTGGTTCAGGGAAACAACTCCTTTATTTTGAATTGGAAGCCAAAGTCATTTACACATCGACACCTAAGTCTGGATAATCCCACTGATCCAAACGATGTAGCAACGTTCATTCCCACGGACTTTACGATCGATCAATCCCAACTTTTACTCTCAGAAAAAGGCCTTCCTACGGCATTATCGCCATCTTTTTTAGCCGAGTTGCCGACCTCTCAAAATGAAACTTCTGGGCTAGCATTCATTCAGGGTCGCCTTTTTTCAATAAATGATGGAGGAAATGCGAATGAAATCTTTGAATTAAATCCGACCACAGGATCAGTCATCCGAAGCATTAAAGTAACAAATGCGGTAAATCGCGATTGGGAAGAATTGGCACAAAGCGACACCCATCTTTTTATTGGGGATTTTGGAAACAACAATGGCACACGGAAAGATCTTGCGGTTTTCAAGGTTCCAATTTCCTCGGTTTTAAGTTCTACCGAAGTCATAGCCGAAGAGCTCAAGTTTACTTTTGCTGACCAAGCAGATTTCTCTGGAAATGGAGGGCTACACAATTATGATTGTGAAGCTTTTTTCTTCTCCAACAATCTCCTTCATTTGTTCACAAAGAATCGAGGAGATCAAAAAACGAATCATTACTCTATGAATCCTTCACAATCCAATAGCATAGCAAGTTCTTTAGGCTCTTTTGATGTGAAGGGATTGATTACTGCAGCGGGAATCGATGGTCAGGGAAATATATGCTTGCTTGGCTATGAAGACGCGGGATTTACCTCGAAGTCTTTTGTCTGGCTTTTTTCGGGGTATTCCGGAACGAACTATTTATCAGGAAAATCGACTCGTATATTCTTAGGAAGTCCAAGTCAACTATCCCAAACTGAAGGTTTGATCTTTGCAGAAAGTGGACAAGTGATAATTTCAGGCGAGCGGATTTCGGTTGGAGGTTTAACCATCCCGGCCAAACTTTCTAAACTTGACCTTAGGGGATTGTTTTAATTCAAATTACTCATTCGTTTGGCATTGGTACGAATCACTTCATCGAGCTCCTTTGCCAAAGGCTTGAGATAAGAAAAATACTTTTGATTTTCGGAGTCGAGCTGCTTTGGATCAATCAAATCCAACAAGCCAAGCATTGAAGAAAGTGGCGAGCGAAGAATATGGGTTGGTTTCAACACCAATTCTTTCAACAAGTTATTTTCAGACTCCAGTTTAGAAAGTCGTTTACTGAGTCGGTTTAATTCTATTCCATTGACTAGTACAGTATTTACAAGTCCAGCCGAATCGAGGATTGGTTTGATTCCCACATACCAATAAGTGGCTATCGAATTGATCGGGCTGATTTTCAATTCGATATCAGATGCTTTTCCTTCAAAAGCTTTTTCAAAAAATTTGCTCAATCGCTTCAACTCATCCGGATTAGATCTGAGAATGGATGAAAATGAATGTGCATCAGATCTGCCAGTCCATATTTCTATAGCTTCTGAGGCAGCTTGATTTTGCTGAACAAATTCAAAAGCACTGTTGATAACCCAAACCGCCCCTGTTAAAGAATTTAATTGAGCATCGGAAAATGGAAGTAGTAAGTTCTGCCTGTTCGACGATCTGGCTCTTGGTAAAATGATTAAGTGGGGGATATTATTTAAAATCAAAAAGATAGCTGAAAACTCTATCCCGGAATGGGAATCCTTCAATACCAAACAGACTAGTTTTCTAGAATTCTTTAAATGATTGAGTTTTTGAGGGATTTCTGATAAAAACTGTTCTCCATTTCGAGCTGATTCAGAACTTCCTATTGCCAACCAATCTCCAACCTTATCATCAAAATCTTCTACAATTAATTCCTTACTCAAGCGAATATTTCCAAAGCGAAGTAAATCTGTCAAACTCACCCAAGGCATTTCCTGCTCTAAAAATCTTAAACCAACCCCTACACCGACCACTCCTAGGATATCCATTTCAAAATTGGTGATCACTGAAAATTCCCACCAAAGGGATTCTGAATTCTTTTCTTGAACAGGTTTTGGAGTTAAAAGAATTTGCTTCTTTTCTTTTGGCGCGCCTAAAAGTTGATCAAGAACCTGCAAAAACAGTATTTGAGAGCTTTTGTCCAAGCAATCAATAAAATTCCCACGGTCACCTAGTGAGGCATCCCTTCCATGGGTATTCGAGGCACTTAAGACATTCCCTTCCACATCTAATAAGAGTGTAAAGAAGTGCTCCGATTCCAGAAGGAATTCGGGGATTAAGTTTCCGATGGTATTAGTTTTTATCAATTCTTTGGTTAGAATGGCATCTTCCAATGTCAGAATCGAAATATTGGAGAAAATTTTTGATAAAAAAACTGAAGGTTTTCAAACTTATGCACTTGAAAATACTGGTTATTAGTAGATTATTCGTTTGAATCCGATAAAAAGTAGCTACTTAAACAAAAAATGGTTTTCATCACAAAAAAACAAGACTTACAAAAAAAATACTTTTTTTTTGAATTTATGCGAGATGATAATCTAAGCTGGAGAAATTTGAATAATCGATCTCCTTTATCATGATAATCAAGGCATTTGCAAACTCCTGTTTGCAGGATTGTACTTGAAAAGGATATTCTTGGGAGTTGGTTTCTAAAACATCCAAGGAACCAAAAAAGCGATCCAATTCTTCCTTAGAATTGGAATTGATGAGGACGCAATCCTTACGATTTTCGCAGGATTCAATCAGGAACTTTGAATTTGAAGTTTGAATAATCATTGCACAGTCATTTATATAAAGTAAAATTATAGGGTCCATTCAAAACATTTATACCCTGTACAGGGTATTTTTCAGAAAAATGGAAATAATAATCAGTGATTTACAGTGAATTAGGCGAAGCCTTAAAGCTAGGAGGTATCAAAAGCTGTTTCACTTGCTAAAACCGAATCTATTGGATTATATTTGCATCGCTTTGACGATTTAGAAATCTTGATTGAATAAGAATTTAAAGCGAAAAAGAGAGTTGGGCAAGTGGCATCCCGATAACCATCGGGACAGCAGTTTGCCAAATTTTAATCTAAAAGAGATTAAAAATATACAGAGAGTTGGGTGAGTGGCATCCCGATAACCATCGGGACAGCAGTTTGCCAAGAAGTTAATCTAAAAGAGATTAAAAATATACAGAGAGTTGGGTGAGTGGCTTAAACCAGCAGTTTGCTAAACTGTCGTACGGGTTATTCCGTACCGGGGGTTCGAATCCCCCACTCTCTGCCACTTAAAACCCTAACTATCTGAAATATTGATAGTTAGGGTTTTTTATTTTTATTTGGTGAGCAGAGTTATGGTCAAATAGTAGCCACTAGAGAGCTCTTTGTTGATTACTCAGCTCAGCCAAAACCCACTTTTCCCCCTTTTCAAAAGCGCTCCGAATACTAAGGTTGCCATAGCGATCTCGGATTTCATCCAAATGAATCAGGTTCGGGTCTCGTCCATTCTCCATTATAATACGGAGTGCTTGCTGTGCTTTTACCCAGATTTGCATTCCTTCAAATTCGAAAGGAAGAATACAGAGCCAGTCCATTTTTTGAAAATGATTTATGTAATGAGAGGCTATGGATTGAGTAAGCAAAGATCCAGTTCCCTTGCCCAAGGCTACTAAAAACACTAATTCACCCTCTAAACTTCCAAGATGCTCATCTATCACCTGAGACAACGGAAGAATCGGTAAGCTGGGTTTTCGAAGAAAAAATCGTTCACCCAACTGCTCATAGAGTGAGTCTGGTGGCATAAACTGGAAAAACTTGGCAAAAATATCCAAGCTGGATGGAAGCTTCCTGTCAATCATGGTAAAAGAATCAAACGACAGCTCCGCTCTATATTTGGAAGTAATCAGCGAAGCAGCCGAACCTAAGGCAATCAGATATCTTTTGTTGGTTTTTGGACTATCTGATAACTCATTCAGCACCAAAGACGCTACTGTCAGGAGGGGTATCGTCTTGATAAAGTCTCTTCTATTCATGGTGCTTGTTTTCAATTGAGGTGTAGTTTTTTCATGGCAAACTCTGCCAGTTCGAATTGTTCGTCCTTTTTCATAGGACCAAAATTCTCCTCCGTCCCTGCCAAAGCATGTCCTAGCCAAAATATTTTCCTAAATTTCAGACTACGCCATCGATTGGCAGAGCCCAAGCCTTTCTTTACACTAGAACTCTAAATCATGAGCAAACTCGAATCCTTATACCGCCAACTCGAAATCATCAAAGTCGCCAAGAAAGGCCCCTTCACTTGGGGAGAATTGAGCAATCATCTGGATCGGAAATCTGAGGATTTAGATTACAATCTCTCCATCTCCAAACGAACACTGGCTCGAGATCTGAAGGAAATTGATCAGCTCTTTGGGCTCAGCATCCCCTATGATTTTCAGTTGTGAAGCTATCAACTCCAAGAAAAAGATAGCTGGGAAAGCAATACCGAACTCTTGAAGTCTTTCGAAACGATCCAAGCTTTTGGTAGCCGAAAACCACTGAATGGCAAGGTCTTTTTCGAGAAAAGAATCACACGAGGAACAGAATACCTCAAGGCCATCCTAGACGCCATACGAGCCAAAGAATCCCTTCAGGTCATCTATCAGAAGTATTGGGAGGAAGAAGCAAATGTCAGAACCATATTACCCATCGCCTTGAAGGAATATAAGCATCGCTGGTATGTCAGCGCCTGGAATGAGGACAAGTACCTGCGTAACTATGGACTTGATCGGATCAAATCCTTGGATCGAATCCCTGGCAAAAAGGAATTCCCGGAAGCTCCTGACTTGGAAAAACGATTTGACCAGGTGATTGGGATTATCAATTCAACTGATGAAGCAATAGAAACCGTCATCCTCACCTTTACCGAATTCAAAGGCCGATACATCAAGTCCATGCCTTGGCACTCCAGCCAAACTGTTTTAGTCGATGATGGAAATATTCTCACGATCTCCCTCCAAGTTAAAATCAACTACGAACTCATCTCAGATATCCTTTCCCACGGCGATGAAGTCCGCGTGGATGGGCCAGAGCGACTTAGAGAAATGGTGTTGGAGAAGGTGAGGAATATGTTAAATCACACATTAAAAAATTAGGTAAATGAAATTACCAGACATACAGAAGCGAGTTACTGATGCCTTTTATCAGCAGTTTAAAGACTATAAAGGAGGTTTAAATCTATCAAGACCACATATCCCTTTGATCTCTGAAGGATATCTTAAAAATCGTGTGATGGTCATGGGGCAAGAAACAAATACTTGGTACCGAAAGGGTGAAGACGATCTAAAGAATTACTATTTAAATCACTATGACCCTTCGAACACAAATTACGGTACTGAACCTTACAAGGAATTTGTCAAAGATTCTGCAGAAATGTCTTCTGGTGCTTTTTGGAGATTCTCTAGAAAACTCTATCTAGACAATGTCCTAGAAGGAAATTTGCAAAATGATGGATTCCTGAATCATTGCTGGATTAATTTATTTACTACAGAAGCCGTAAATGAAAAGAATGAAACCGATGGAAGACCAACCAAAAATTTAACACTCCGAAATGAAGTACTGAGCCTTGAAAAGGGACTTCATCTCAAACTGTTTGAAATTTTAAAACCAGAAATGCTAATCCTACTCACTAGTCCTTCTTTAAATACCGATTTAATTACTGGCACTTTCGGGCTTGAATTTAGCGAGGCAGATATAGAATTTCTGAATGTTGACAAGGATGGCATTTTTGAAATGTCCGAACTTTGCGAATTAAAAATCAACTCTCCAAACC
>JBBQDY010000039.1:0-15364 GCA_038320155.1 Cytophagales bacterium | reverse complement strand
TGTAAACTGCCCTCCTTTTTGGCGATCAAGCATTCCTCCGAAGATAAAATCTGAATCGAATCGGGGCATGCAAAGCCAGCTGATATTGGTATTCTTTTCTACATGGGCGATATAGGCGCAATTACCGATCAGGCCACTTTCATAAGTGTGTTTAGTCATAGGTTGGTTTATTTGAGAAAAAAAAATAGGCTACCGGGTGAATGACTAAGAAAACAAAATTGGAGCTAGGATGCAAAAAATGCGGTAGGAAAAAGCTCCCAAATGGCTAATTATTAAATCAAAAGAAAATCTATTCCTTTCCAAAAAATCTCTCAATATCCTTCGTCAGCTTTTCCGGCATTCCGATCTTCCATTACCGAAAAGGATGAATAGGATTTGTATTCAACCTTCCCTGCTTCCATGTCTTTTGTCTCTAGGTAACCTTCTTTAAGGTCGGAAAGAATCTTATTTTTAACAACAACCTGGCTGGAAATAACTTCAAAGCCAATATGCATAGACTTTTCAAGGTCAAGCTTGGTTTTATCTTCGGTTTCAATGAGGATTTTTTCCGTAATTCAAGTTTACAAAATTTTAATCGTTTTAGTTTCAAACGTATAACTAAGAATGGCTTAAAAATAAGAAGTCTCGGATTATACTTACCGAACTAGAATCACGCTTTAATAATCAAATCGAACCAGATTTGGCTCTTCATCTAACGTGACTGCATAGATACCTCGATTTTCTTCATCAACAGCGAATCCGTAGATTGGGAAATCAAGCTGGTATTGATTTAAAATATTTCCTTCATAATCAAATTCAAAAATTCGATTCAAATTTTCAGTATCGCTAAGTTCCCTGTACGCTTTTCCAAAAAATAAGACAAAAAATGATTTTTTACCTGCAAAAACATCCAAATAACGTTCTGTCGCATTTGCACCAAAATCAGGCATTTGGTATCCAAACGAGTATCCAATTTTAAAATAGGGGATTTCTTGTCTAGGCCCATATACGGTCAGGATCGATTCGTCTTCCAAATTGATGATGTCGATGTAATCAATTGACATCCCAACTTTAACGTAATGTTTCTTATCCGGACTTCCTTTCATTGGTCCTTGGAAGATATTGCTGACTAAATTCGCATTCAACTCCTCCGGTTTTAATCCGCCTGGAAATTCTTTTCCATTAATCATATCTTTCCAATCGCCAAATAAAGCCAGCGAATCTCCATCCGCTGTCAGATGCAGGTATTTAGTCCAGCCATCTACCGAATTTCCCAAAAGTGTGCTTTCAGAAGTCCATGAAGCATTTGTCAAAAAGTAGGATGTTTCGGGTGACTTCATTTGAGTTTCGGCAAGTTTGCTTGTGTCCCTAAGATCAAATTTTGAAAAAATCCGCAACTCGGGATCAAAGGCCCACACCTTATCCTTTTCTCCGGCGTCCTCTATCTGGGTGATTACAGAAACTTCTCCCGGACCCATGCCATCTATCCCTTTCGATCTGATCAGACTCTTTGATACCAGATCAATCACATGAAATTTTTCATTACTTACATTTTTACGCTCAAATACAACTGCCAATCCATCTTTCAAAAAAATCCCTCTTGGGCTGATCATCTCTGGAATGTTATACTTTTCACCCTTTAGATGGAAAGGTTCTGGCAAGTCCTTTTCAGTAAAATAGACAATTTTGTTTGAGCTTTCTTCAGAAAGTTCAGGAGTACAGGCAGTCAGACAAATACCTGTAATCACTATTATTGAGAAAATTTTTTTCATGTTGAATAAGGTGAAATTTAAAATAGGGGAAAGATTTTTCCCCCATTATACTATTATGAACAGGTAGCCATACAATCGCGCCAACTGGATGCAGCCATATTTCCGGCGTATGGATGTTGGCAACTACTAGATGAAGCGCAACATACTCCACCCCAAGATGTGGTGGTGGAGCCATCCGGACAAGGCACTCCATCTTCCTGCGCATTGGCGGCAAAGCCACCAAACCCCATCGACCCCAAAAAGGCCAATCCAAAAACAAACGATTTAATCTTACTGATTTTCATAAAACATAAAATTAAGAAATTGATAAAAAGACCCCGGCCAGAATCCAGCACCAACCCAGTGCATGCATAAACTTAATTTTTTTTTTATTTTAATAGCAAGCCTTAGTTTGAAAAAATTTGACTCAATTATTTACAAAACTTTTATTTAGTTTCAGAACACATATTTTTGTAGTTCAAATCCTGCAAAGGCTTACTGATATAGCTTTTTATCTCGAATATAATCAGCCACAGATTCGGGAATCAGGTAGCGCACTGACTTCCCTTCTTGAATAGACTTCCGGATAAAGGTGGCGGAGATATCCAAAAGCGGTGCATCAATCACCCGAATACTCGGATGATCAAACTCCTTGGGTTGGCCCGGTCTTGGATAGACGATTACCTCATAATGCTCCAAGATCTGCTCATAGTTTTTCCACTTCTTGAGTTGGTCCAGATTATCCGAACCTAAAAATAAACAGAACTGATGCTGGGGATATTGCTCCGCCAAATAAGTTAAGGTATCAATCGTATAACTCGGTCTCGGCATCCGAAACTCAATGTCAGAGGCTCGAAAATGAAAATTGTCTTCAATCGACAGCTCGACCATCCGGAGCCGATCATGTTCGTGAGCTAGGGATTGTCGCTTTTTCAATGGATTCTGCGGACTCACCACAAACCACACCTCGTCTAGTTCGGTCCGATCATAAAGCGTATCCGCAATAATCAAATGTCCAATATGGATGGGATTGAAAGAGCCGAAATACAAGCCGATTTTCAAAACTTATCGGGCTAAAAATTCGCTGACCAAATATTCTGCCTCGGCTGAGGACTTGGAAAAATCATCATTAAAAACAGTCACGTCAAACTGAGGCTCAAATTTCATTTCAAATTCTGCTTTGAAGATTCTACGAGAGAGCGATTCCTCGGATTCTGTTCCCCGATCATCCAGTCTTGCTTTGAGCACTTCGATACTCGGCACTTTTACAAATATCGCTAAGGCTTGTTCTCCGAAGTAATTTTTTAGCGCCAGTCCACCTTTGACATCCACGTCAAATATGACCGCTTTGCCACTGTCCCATATCCGTTGGATTTCTTCTTTGAGTGTGCCGTAAAAATTACCTGAATAGACTTCCTCCCATTCGATAAAGGAATTTTCGTCGATTTTTTTCTTGAATTCCGCTTGGCTTAAAAAGTAATAATCTTTGCCATGTACTTCATGTCTCCCGCGACGATCTCGAGTACAGGCAGAAATAGAAAATCCCAGATTTGGGATTTGCTCGATGAGGTGTTTGACTAGAGAAGTTTTTCCCGACCCGGAGGGAGCCGAGAAGATGATTGCCTTGCCTGAAGTCATATTTACCTAATTTCCTGAATCTGCTTGCGGATGCTGTCAGCAAGTTCAGCAGGTAAGGCTTGCTTGGTACATTTGTTTTTCAAAAGATCCCGAATTGCTTGCTCCAAGTGAAAGTACTCAAAGCAAGGCTGACATTTTGCCAACTTTTCGGTTAGCATTTCTTTCGAATTGTCGATTTCACCATCGAGAATGCTTTCAAGAAGTTCAAAGCATTTGGTGGTATCCTCGCATTTTAGTTTGCGAGCTTGGGGTGATTCTTGATTCATATCCATCAGTAATTCTTTTTATTATTCCTCCTCTTCATCAGTTTTATAGCCCATGTGTTTCGCATAGCCTTGCAGTTTTTCTTTGAGTAGATTTCGGGCTCGATGCAGTCTAGATCGAACTGTACCGATCGGTATGTCCAAGATTTTGGACATTTCCTCATAGGTGAAACCTTCCAAATCGCAAAGAATAATCACCGTTCTGAAGTCTACCGCCAAACTGTTGAGTGCATTGGAAATCTCATCACCGAGCATATCCTTGAGCGATTCGGCTCGCATGTCACTCGTGCTTTGGTAGTCAACGTCATCGGAGTTGTAATAAGTTTCAACCTCCTGGTAATCTACTTTCGCAGGCTGCTTACTTTTTCGTCGGTATTCGTTGATGAAACTGTTCTTGAGAATTCGGAAAAGCCATGCTTTCGCATTCGTCCCCTGCTCAAATGAATTGATAAACCGATAAGCTTTCAGGTAAGTATCCTGCACCAGATCTTTGGCATCATCCTCATCAAAGGTGAGTCGATAGGCAAAATTGTACATCGAGTCGATGTGTGGCATAAACTCACCATCGAAGATGCTGTTCTTTTCTTCCTGAGAATATTTCCTGCGCTGTACTTCAGACATATGTTTCAAAAGTAACGATTGAGTCAATTTATAACTAGGAATCGAGAAGAATTCAGGCGATTTCCTTTATTTTGTTTCTTGATTCGATCCGAAAAGATCTCAATCTCCATCCCATTTTATGTTTTTCTTCAGAATTATTTCCAGGCTTCCACTTCCAGTTCTTTATCTTTTCTCCGATTTGCTGTACCTGATAGCGCGCTACGTCATCAGCTATCGCAAAAAGGTGATAGACGAGAATCTCAAATTTGCCTTCCCTGAGAAATCACCTGAGGACCGAAAAAATATCCGGAACAAATTCTACCGAAATTTCACCGATGCCTTTTTTGCCGAGACGATCAAAATGCTGACCATCTCCGAGCGAGAGCTTAGCCAGCGCTTTCATGTAGTCAACCAAGAACTCGTCGATGCACCTGTCAAGTCAGGGAGCAGTGCGCTGATGATGGCCGGCCATATATTCAACTGGGAAATGGCGATTCTGGGAGTTGCGCTAAACACTCAAGTCACTGCCGAGACGGTTTATTTACGACTTAATAATGATTTCTTTGATCAATTGATGTTAAAAATCAGAACACATTTTGGCGGAGTGATGACCGAAAAAAAGGAGTTTCGAAGGAGTATGATTACCATGAGAAGCGAACCTCGAATCGTCCATTTGGCGGCAGATCAGCGACCTGCAAATAAAGAAAATCGGTACCAGAGAGAATTTCTAAATCGTCCTGCATATTTTTTTGAAGGAGGAGAGTTTTTGGCCAAGCGAATGAATCTGCCAGTCTTTTATGGACAAATCACCAAACTTAAGCGAGGACATTATCAATTTGAGTTTACTCAGATGGCTGTACCTCCGTTTGAAATCGATTCTAAACACAGCATCACGGATGAATTTTGCCGAAGGCTGGAAGAAAACATTCGAAATCAACCAGATTTATACCTTTGGAGCCATAAGCGCTGGAAGATTTAATAAATTTCAAAATTGGAAGACCTGGACCGCCATGGTGGATTCCTAAAACTTGTGCTCTGCGGCGGATGAATTTGAACCTTATAGCCTCCACTATGGATTCTTAAATACAAGAATTTTAATAAGCAGAAAGAACAAATTCTGCTTCAGCAGCGATAAAATTAAAAATGGAATACCTAGATAAACTTAACCCCGAACAACGAGCCGCCGTCGAACATACCGAAGGTCCGGTCATGATCATAGCCGGTGCCGGATCAGGCAAAACTCGTGTGCTTACCTATCGCATCGCACACTTGATCTATGCCAAAGGGGTGGATGCTTTCAATATCCTGTCGCTGACTTTTACCAATAAAGCCGCTGCTGAAATGCGCCATCGGATTGAATCGCTGGCTGGCTTGGAAGCTCGAAATACGTGGATGGGAACATTCCACTCGGTTTTTGCAAAGATTCTCCGCGTAGAAGCTGGCAAGATTGGCTACCCTTCCAACTTCACTATCTACGACGCTGACGATTCTAAATCTCTGATTCGTACCATTGTGAAAGAAATGCGCTTGGATGATAAAGTCTATAAAGCAAACGCTGTCCTATCCAGAATCTCCGGCGCAAAAAACCGACTGATTTCTTGGCAAGCTTACCAAAATGATCCTTTTGTCAAAGCAGATGATGAAGCAGCAATGAAGCCGAAAATGGGCGAAATCTATCAAAAATACCAAGATCGACTCTTTAAAGCCGGAGCGATGGATTTCGATGATTTACTATTCAACACCAACGTGCTTTTCCGGGATCATGTCGATGTGCTCAATAAATATCAGCAGCGATTCCGCTATGTGATGGTGGATGAGTTTCAGGACACCAACCTTTCCCAATACCTCATCACTAAAAAGCTGGCCGCCGTCCACCAGAATATCTGTGTAGTTGGTGATGATGCCCAGAGTATCTATGCTTTCCGCGGCGCGGATATCCAAAACATCCTCAACTTTGAGAAAGATTATCCTGATCTCTTTGTGGTGAAGCTGGAACAAAACTACCGTTCCACCAAGACCATTGTCGAAGCGGCCAATTCGATTATCGATAAGAATAAAGCCCAGCTCAAAAAGGTGGTTTGGACGTCCAATCCTGAGGGCGATTTGATCGAATTGATGAAGGCAACTTCAGATAACGAGGAGGGAAAAATCGTAGCGACAACGATTTTCGAAGAGAAAAACAACAAGAAGCTTCAAAACAGCGACTTTGCAATTCTCTACCGAACCAACTCTCAATCGAGATCCATGGAGGAGGCGCTTCGCAAATTGAACCTGACCTATAAGATTGTCGGAGGATTATCATTTTACCAGCGAAAGGAAATCAAAGACCTCATGGCCTACATGCGTTTTGCGGTCAATCCAATGGATGAGGAAGCTTTCAAGCGAATCATCAATTATCCAAAGCGGGGGATTGGAAATACCTCGGTCGACAAATTACTTGTGGCGGCATACGATCATGACACGCCACTTTGGCAAGTGGTCCAAAATGGCCCAAGCTTTCTTGGCGGTAGAGCGGGTGGTTTGGTGATGGATTTTGCCACCACAATCAAAGCTTTCCAAATCGAAATCGAACGCAAAGACGCTTATGAAGCCTCCAATTATATAGCAAAGCAAAGTGGCCTTTTGCGCGAGCTTTACGAAGACAAAACCATCGAAGGACTCAACCGCTACGAAAACGTGCAAGAACTCCTCAATGCGATCAAGGAATATGTGGACAATCCCGAGAATGAGGATAAAAGTCTAGGTTCATTCCTTCAGGAAATCGCTTTGCTGACCGATAATGATCGCAACAAAGACTTAACTGATGCGATCACCTTGATGACCATTCACTCCTCCAAAGGCCTGGAATTTAAACAAGTATTTGTAGTCGGAATGGAGGAAGATCTCTTTCCATCTCAAATGATGATGCAGAGTCGGGAGGACTTGGAAGAGGAACGCCGGCTATTTTATGTCGCGACTACTCGTGCGATGGACAAGTTGTATTTCACCTACGCCCTGACCAGATACCGATTTGGGAGACTTTTGAATTGTGAACCGAGTAGATTTCTGGAGGAAGTAGAGGCAAATTGCATCAAAGTCAACAAGCGACTGAGCACTCGAGATATGCCCGGCGCGTTTCGCAGCGAGGGACTTCCGGGCGGATCAGGATTTATTGGCATCAAAAAGACGCCGAATAGTCAACCAGTCAGCAGGGTGAAACTTCACACGCCAAGTCCTGATTTTAAGCCCTCTAATACGAACAACTTACAAGCGCAGCAACTCGTGGAGCATCCAAAATTCGGTTTTGGGAAAGTCCAAAAAATTGAAACAGAAGGACTTAACCGGAAAGCAAGCATCGAATTTGAAAATTTTGGTGAGAAAACATTATTACTTAGCTTTGCAAAGCTTAGAATTATAGACTAATCTCTGCGCCCTTGACCTTTGGTAATTTTTTTCATTACCTTTTGATACGCAATTTAAGGGCGACTTATTGAGCAGAAAAACCTTACAAACACAACATTTTGAAAGAATACGGCAAAAACATCCAACGCTTGGTTGATCACATCACCGGAATCGAAGATCGTGAGAAGCGGACCCAAAGTGCTTATACAGCCATTGAGATCATCAAGCAACTCAATCCAACTTGGAAACAGGAAAACGACCAAAAACTTTGGGATGACTTGTACATCATGTCTGATTTCAAATTAGATGTGGATGCACCTTTTCCAATGCCTGAGAAAGAATTGCTTGGGAAAAAACCTATGCCAATCGGCTATCCAAAAGGCGAAGTGAAATTCAAGCACTACGGAAGAAACATCGAAAAACTCATCGAGCAGGCTATCGAAATCGAGGACGATGAAGAGCAGGAAACTGCGATCATTTACGTCGGCCAGTTGATGCGAAGCTTTCATTCGACTTGGAATCGCGATAATTTCGACGACGGAATTATCCTCGACGACATCAAGACCCTTTCCAAAGGCAAACTGCATATCGATCTGGACAAGGTGAAAGAGAATAGCCTGTTCGAATCCAACACCAGAAGAGACTTCAAACTACCTATCGCTGTAGAGCCTCCCGGAAAAAACAAACGAAATCCTGCGCACCTCAAAAACCGCAGAAATATTGGAGGTAATAACAAGAAAAGAAGAAACTAATGGGATCATTTCGGGTCGTCGGTGGCAATAAACTCAAAGGGGAGATCACCCCTCAAGGAGCAAAAAACGAAGCATTACAAATCCTCTGCGCAGTTCTTCTTACTTCGGAAAAGATTACGATTAATAAAATCCCAAACATCCGAGATGCCAATAAGCTAATCGAATTGCTCAGCGACATGGGTGTGAAAGTTGAAAAACTTGGCCTAGAATCCTATTCATTCCAAGCTGATCAAGTGAATCTCGACTACCTTGAGACTGAAGATTTTCTACAAAAAGCTTCCTCACTTCGCGGTTCAGTAATGATCCTCGGTCCTCTTTTAGCTCGATTTGGCACTGGTAAACTTTCCAAGCCGGGAGGAGATAAGATCGGGAGAAGAAGAATGGATACCCACTTTTTTGGCTTTCAAAAACTCGGAGCCAAGTTCCATTACGATGCTGCCAATGAGATTTTTCACATTGATGGGAAAAATCTAAAAGGCGCGTACATGCTGCTGGACGAGGCTTCTGTCACCGGTACAGCAAACATCGTCATGGCCGCGGTGATGGCCGAAGGCAAGACGACCATTTACAATGCCGCCTGTGAGCCTTACTTGCAGCAGCTTTGTGACATGCTCAATCGAATGGGCGCAAAAATCACTGGTGTTGGATCAAATCTGCTTCATATCGAAGGCGTAGAGAAACTGGGTGGCACGGATCACACCATGCTTCCAGACATGATTGAGATTGGATCCTTTATTGGCTTAGCGGCCATGACGCAGTCTGAAATCACGATCAAAGATTGTCAAATTCACCGATTAGGAATCATTCCAGAGACTTTCAGAAGAATGGGTATCAAGCTCGAGTTTCGTGGCGATGATATCCATGTTCCAGCGCAATCACATTATGAGATTGAAACTTTTATAGATGGATCGATTCTGACGGTTGCCGATCAGATTTGGCCGGGATTTACTCCGGATTTGCTTTCGATTATTTTGGTCACTGCCATACAAGCCAAAGGAACTGTCTTGATCCATCAGAAGATGTTTGAATCCAGATTATTCTTCGTGGATAAGCTGATTGACATGGGGGCTCAGATCATTCTTTGTGATCCACATCGCGCTACTGTGATTGGTTTGGATCGGAAATATCCGCTTCGTGGCATTCGGATGACTTCACCGGATATCAGAGCAGGCGTATCCTTGTTGATCGCTGCATTATCTGCCAATGGCACTTCAGTTATCGATAATATCGAACAAATCGATCGAGGCTATCAGCAGATCGATGAACGATTGAATGCGCTCGGAGCACAAATAGAGCGAATAGCTTAAGAATTCGGGAGGGATTATTTA
The DNA here is from genome assembly GCA_038320155.1 of Cytophagales bacterium. Taxonomy (GTDB): domain Bacteria; phylum Bacteroidota; class Bacteroidia; order Cytophagales; family Cyclobacteriaceae; genus Algoriphagus. The sequence goes on along the minus strand of JBBQDY010000039.1, from coordinate 5,672 downwards.
GTCCCTCCTTTTTTCTACCCCACACTTTTATTAGTTCAGTGAGGAATAACTGACAAGCAATTACTGGTCTGGTAGCATCTGAAGAATTTGCTACGGTTTGAAGATACTCTTCGGATTTTTCGAAGCGTTTTGGCAGATTTTTCAGCCGAATTAAGGATTCTAGGATGGAACAATTATTTCGGCATATCTTGAAAATCAGGCCCATCAAATTCCTAAGTAGAGTCAAGGCTCCAAAATAGAAAGGTATTGATATTCCCTCTTCCATTTTAGCCTAATTAGTTTCTATTCCACCAGCCCGCACGGTTTTTTCATTTTTTTTGGTACCTTCTTCTCGAAATATTCTCAACCCAAAAAACCTATGACCAAAAAGAAACTTCGCAGCCAAGAATGGTACGGACGCACCGGAAAAGATGGATTCATCTACCGCTCTTGGATGAAAAATCAAGGCTTTCCTCATCACCTATTCGAAGGCGATAAGCCTGTAATCGGAATTTGTAACACCTGGTCAGAACTTACACCCTGCAATGCACATTTTAGAGATTTGGCCGAAGCATTGAAGCGAGGCATTTGGGAAGCTGGTGGATTTCCACTTGAATTTCCAGTCATGTCCCTTGGAGAATGCTCCATCAAGCCAACCGCTATGCTTTTTAGAAATCTGGCCAGTATGGATGTGGAAGAAAGTATCCGAGCCAATCCAATGGATGGTGTCATCTTGATGTGCGGTTGCGATAAAACAACTCCTTCATTAGTGATGGGTGCGGCCTCTGTCGATATACCGGCTATGGTAGTTTCTGGCGGGCCGATGCTCGTAGGACGATTCAAAGGTAAGAAAATCGGAACCTCTGACGTCTGGCGGTTTGCTGAAGATTTTAAAATGGGGAAGCTTTCCCAAGAAGATTTTATAGCTGCCGAAGCAGCCATGTCCCGCTCAGTTGGGCATTGCGCTCCGATGGGAACTGCCTCCACAATGGCTGCAATGGTCGAAGCCCTTGGTTTGGCATTACCGGATAACGCGACGATCCCAGCGGCGGATTCCCGAAGGAAAGTTCTCGCGCACATGTCAGGAATGCGGATCGTGGAAATGGTCAATGAAGATTTGAAAATGTCGAAAATACTGACTCGCGAAGCTTTTGAAAATGCGATTATGGTCAATGCTGCTTTGGGCGGATCGACTAATTTTATCCTGCACCTCACGGCCATTGCCAAGCGAATTGGAGTGGAACTTGACTTGACTGATTTCGATCATTTCTCTTCGAAAATCCCGCTGATAGCCAATGTGCAGCCTTCAGGAGAGTATTGGGTTGAAGACCTATTTTATGCAGGAGGATTACCTGCGGTGATGAAAGAAATCGAAAAGCAACTCAATACGGACGCAATCACGGTCAATGGAAAAACTATAGGGGAGAATATCGAAAAAGCAGAATGTTATGATCGAAACCTGATTGGAACATTTGACAATCCGATCAAACCAGAATCCGGGATTGCCGTCCTCAAAGGGAATCTTTGCCCAAATGGAGCAGTGATAAAGCCCTCTGCGGCCAGTCCACATTTACTTACCCATACCGGGCGCGCAGTTGTTTTTGAAAATATTGACGAATACAAAGCAATTATCGATTCCCCTGAACTTGATATCGATGAAAACTGCGTGATGGTCATGAAAAACGTAGGACCGAAGGGCTATCCAGGGATGCCAGAAGTAGGTAATATGGGCTTACCAAAGAAGCTTTTGGAAAAAGGAATCAAAGATATCATCCGTATCTCCGATGGACGAATGAGCGGAACGGGCTATGGTACCGTGGTGCTTCACGTCTCTCCGGAATCTGCAATTGGTGGTCCATTAGCCTTCGTCCAAAATGGCGATATGATTGAGCTGAATGTCCTGAATAGAACATTAAACCTCTTGATTTCCGAAGAAGAAATGGCCACTAGACAAGCTGCGTTCAAACCAACAAAGCTTCCTTATGACAGAGGGTATGTGAATTTGTTTTTAGACAAAGTCAACCAAGCTCACGAAGGAGTGGATTTTGATTTCCTACAAGGAAGTTCGGGTTCGGAAGTGAAGCGAGATTCGCATTGATGAGATGAAAACCAAAAAAACTGCCATCATCACCGGAGCTGGACAAGGAATAGGTTTAGCTATTGCCGAAAAATTAGCCGCTCAAAGTGTCAACTTGGTTTTGAATGATCTGGAGGAAGGTCTGATCCAAGATGCTTGCAAAAAGATTTCCCATCATTATGGCATGTCAGCCATCCCAGTTCCCGGAGATGCAAGTTCCGAACAAGTTATTGAGACCTTGGTGAAAACTGCCATCTCTAATTTTGGATCAGTGGATATCGTTATCGCAAATGCTGGCATTACCCTTTTTGGTGAGTTTCTCGATTATTCCAGAGAAGACTTCATGGAAGTCAGCAGAATCAATCAAGCAGGAACTTTCTTTCTTACCCAGGCCGCGGCAAAGGTAATGAAGGAACAAGTCGCCGGAGGGGCAATTCTTTATACTTCCTCAGTCACCGCACACCAAAGTCATGAAAATCTAGCGGCCTATGCTATGAGCAAAGCTGCTATTGAAATGCTTGCGAAAAATCTTGTCCTTGAGCTTGCTCCATTGGGGATCCGAATTAATACCATTGCCCCTGGCGCTACAATCACTAATCGAACAGTTTCCGATCCCGACTATGTGAAAACCTGGTCTAAACTCACCCCTGTGGGCAGTCCCGCAAGTGTGGAAGATATCGCAGCAGCAGCCGCGTTTCTAGTCTCAGACGCTGCACGACATATCACCGGCCAAACTTTGATCATCGACGGAGGTTGGACCGCGGTTAGCCCTTCACCTTATGAATGAAAATAATCCGATTTCAATAGCATCATCCCAGTTCAACCTTCAGACACCTGCTCCTTGGCAACTTGAGGGAGAAGGAATTATTTTGGTTTACAAGTTTTCGAAGAAATGGGTCGAAACTTTCGGCCAGCTCCCTTCTAATCTGGTCGGAAAATTTAAAGGAGGTCTGGGTTACCTAATGCTGGTGAACTACAAAAATTCTCCAGTTGGACCTTACCGCGAATTATTATTCATTCCCGGTAAGTTTTACCCTCATGGCAAGCAAAGCATCACCAAGATCTATGTCGATTCCGAAGCCAGTACTCAAAATGGCAGAGCCAATTGGGGGATCCCGAAAAAAACTTTACCCATTTCTTGGGAGGAAGAAAATGGAAAAATCTCCATTAAGATTATTTCTGGAGACCGCACTATTTTTTCTTGCGAGGTTCGCACGATCGGAATTCCCTTTCCCACCAGTACCTCTTTTCTGCCAATAGACCTTCATCAGACGTTCAAGAATTTAACTTATTATACAAAACCTACCGGGAGCGGTTGGGGTAAACTAGCAAAAGTTACAATCAAAGAAATTGATAATGCCTATTTCCCTGATCTCCGATCTCAAAAGCCGCTTATTGCAGTAAAAATCAAACCATTCCGGATCAATTTTCCAATACCTGATTATGCATTATAAGGTTTTCAGCGAAACCAATTGCATTATCACCGGTGCTGCCTCCGGAATAGGATTGGAACTGGTTAGGCAACTCAGTTCATCCAATGCCAATCTTTTATTAGTCGACATCGACAATGAAAAATTAAAAGAACTTAAGCTAGAATTCCCGAACGTATGCGGGCTAATCACTTGCGATTTAAGCCTTAAAAGTGGTAATGAGGAGATTTTAAATTGGGTCAAAGTTTACTGGAATCATGTGGATTTTTGCTTCGCAAATGCTGGAAAAGGAGAATACGGCCCTGCCGAAAATCAAAACTGGAAGGACATGGATTGTCTTTTTCAACTGAATGTCCACAGCCCTATTTAAATCGGATTCTTCATCCGATCACTATTTCCAGGAAAGCCTTTTCGATTGATCATCACCGCCTCTGCAATGTCTTTTTGGTATATTCCAGGCTACAGTCTTTATGGGGCAACGAAGTCTGCCTTACTCCACTGGGCTCGTGCTATTTGGTCCGAAAAAACCGGAGAATGTGTCACACTTGCATTTCCAATTTCGACCGAGACTAAGTTCTTTGAAGCCGCGGGAACCAATATCCCCAAAGCCTACCCAAAGCAAACTGCTTCTTGGGTATCGAAATCAATCTTGATAGGCACCGCCAAAAAGAAGAAGAAAATATTTCCCTCCAAGCTGTTTCTAACCATGTTGATTCTTAATCGAATCTTAGTATTTCCGAAAGAGCTCTATCAGTTCTTTGAATATCAGAAGCATAAAAAATGGCTTGAAAAACAAAAATATCGCTGATTCTGTTACATTTGACAAAAACCATTTCCTATGAAAAACTTAATATTAGCCTTTTTATTTATCGGTTTCCTAGTGGCTTGCCAGCCAAAAGAAACTACTCCGGACACCCTTCCGATGAAAGTTGCCATGGCCTATGGCTACGACAAATTCGACGAAGTCAATTCAATCGCTTACACTTGGAATGTTCAGGTGGATTCTGCGCGAGTTGTGACCAGAGATTGGAAATGGAATATCAAGGATCGTACGGCATATTATGCCGATGCAGATACTTCCTTCACTTATTCGCTGGACATGCCCTCGGATTCCCTACCCTCTGTGGACAAAGGATTCATCAATGATAAATATTGGATGATGATGCCGTTTCAATTGGCTTGGGATTCTGGCTATACTTACGAGACAGAGGAAAATGTGCCCTCTCCTATCGCAGGGACAAGCTCTACCAAACTTACAATAGTTTATAATGGAGAAGACGGGTATACCCCAGGTGATGCCTATGATCTATATTTGGATGAAAACAATATGATTCTAGAGTGGGTATTCCGTAGAGGAAATGGACCAGACGGGAGACCAACAACTTGGGAAAATGTATCCCAATTTGGCCCAATCAAACTAGCACAAGATCACGTAAATGCAGCTGGTCAAAAGTTTATCTGGTTCACAAATATTTCGGTGAATTAATAATCTTCCCTTGCATATCACTGAAACCGAACTCCAAAAGACGTTCGGTTTTTTTTATTTTTAGATTCCCATCCTGATTAAAATGTCGAAGAGAAATACCATAAAAAAAGAGGCTGAAATCAGCGTCTCTCTATTAAATTGAAATAATCATTGCTTAGTTTCTATCACCATCAAAGGCTTTATCGATCGAAACCTTAAAATCATTCCATTCCTTCTCAACATCTCGTGTTGTTTTGTCGACTGAAGTTTTCACGTCATTCCAAGTGTTTTCAGAAGCATTTTCCAAATCGTCCGATGCTTTGTCCAAGTCTGCCTTTTCAGCTCTCAGCTCAGCTTGCATTTCGTCGATTTCAGCTTTCATTTCAGCAGAAGCGTTTTCTCTTTTGGCCTCAAGACGCTCAATCTCTCTATCAATTTCTAATTCGAGTTCATCGATGTCACCCCGCATTTCATTTCGTTCTGTTTCGAAGTCGATACGAACTTCTTCAGTTTCATCGTATTCATTATCTACTCTTTTTTCGGTACAAGAATTTAAGGCAATTGCCAATGTAAATGCTCCTGCGAGCGCAATTAATTGAGTTTTCATTATTTTATTGGTTTAGTTTTGTTTAAGACAATTTTATAATTCGCTGATTTCTGATTTAATGTCATCGATAGATTTACCCAATTTACTTTGTAGTCTTCCCATCAATTCATCTTC
>JBBQDY010000038.1:0-15786 GCA_038320155.1 Cytophagales bacterium | reverse complement strand
AGCCGTGATAGGAGTATTTTTACTATGGTTTGGTTGGTTTGGATTCAACGGTGGTTCTGTCCTTAGCGCAAGTCCAGGCTTAGTGTCCAAGGTATTTGTGACTACCTCTATCGCTGCTTCAGCGGGTGCATTTGGAGCTTTGATCATCTCTTATTTAAAATTTAAAACTTATGATATCACCATGGTGCTCAACGGAATTCTAGCCGGTCTAGTGGGGATCACTGCCGGAGCGGATCAAATGGGTGTTGGTGAATCTGCAATCATCGGTTTTATCGGTGGAGGTTTAGTGGTTTTTGGAGTGGTGTTTTTTGATAAAATTAAAATCGATGACCCTGTAGGGGCGATCTCAGTCCATTTGGTTGGTGGAATCTGGGGGACCTTAGCTGTCGGAATCTTCGGGGATTTGGCAGGAGTGAATCAAGTGATTTCTCAGCTTATCGGTATCGGTTCGGTAGGTTTGTTCTGCGTAGCCTTTGCTTGGATTATTTTCTTCACTTTGAAAAAGACGATTGGAATCCGGGTAGATGAAAGAGAAGAGATTGAAGGTTTAGATATTAATGAGCATGCGATGCGGGCTTATCCTGACTTTGCTACAAAAGATTAACTGAAAAAAATGCAATACATAAAAAGCCCCGATCGGAAAATCGGGGCTTTTTATGTTAGATAGACATTTGAAAGTAGCGGTCGAGGACAGGTTCGTGATCCTTTCCAAACGTCGAGTAGCACCAGGCTTTAAATTCTTGAACTTCTGTCGGTAAAATAAGTCGAAGTCCTTTTCTAAGTTCTCGTTCAAAAAGGTATCTCGAGAAGCTGACTTTTTCCAAAATGGTCTTTACGTATTCTATCATAGTCTAAAGAGTTTAGGGTTTTTAACTGATTTTAAGTTTCAATACGAAGGCATTTCATTATATGTTACGTTATATTAGAAATTAAAAGAATAGAATAATCGCTATTTTCGCAACTATGAATAAAACGATCGCCCGTTTCATTTTCGTATGTTTTTCTTTCCTGTATGTTGGGATTTCTCAAGCACAAGAAGTGGACATTGAGCTGGGACCAGGAGAGATAGGATTAAATGAAACCTTCACCATCAAGGTAACCCTGTCTGACGAGAAAATCAAATCTTATGATCAGTTTCCTGAGATTACCGGCTTTCAAAAGCAGGGAATTTCACAGTCTTCCTCAATGAATCTGATCAATGGTCAAATGAGCAGTTCCAATAGTATCATTCAATATTATAAGCCTTCAAAAAAAGGAAACTTTACCGTACCAAATTTTGAAATTACCATCAATGGAACTGCCTATTCTTCCGTAGGAAAGCGAATAGTTGTCACTGATGCTGTGACCTCTAGTGGTCTGGGTGGGGGATCTGGATTTGACCCTTTTGCAGATTTTTTAGGCCGAACCCCTTCAGAGCAACCTGAATTTGTAGAGTTGGTTGATGATGCTTTCTTCTCAGTTTCCGTAGACAAAGAACAAGTCTACCAAGGTGAAGGATTCAATTTAAGTTTGTCATTTTTCATGTCTGAAGCCAATCAAGCCCCCTTGCAATTTTATGAGCCAGGTAAGCAATTGGACGCGATTTTGAAAAAAATAAAGCCTACAAATGCTTGGGAAGAAAATTTCAATATCAGCAACATTGAACCCGAGCAAGTCACTATCAATGGTAAGCAATGGACAAAATTTAAAGTATACGAAGCGACATTCTTTCCTTTCTCTGAAGGAAAAATTGAGATTCCAGCAATCCCCTGGGAGATGATCAAGTACAAAGTAGCTAAGAACCCCACTTTCTTTGGAGCGAATCGACAAGAGGACTTCAAAACCTTTTATTCCAGTCCAAAAACCATTGGTGTGATTCCCCTGCCTCCACATCCCTTGAAAAATGAGGTCAGTGTAGGTCAGTTTCAGCTTCGGGAAAATATCACCACAGTGGAGGTAGAAACTGGTCAAGGCTTCGATTACAACTTTGGAATCTCTGGAGTAGGTAATATAAATGCCGTTTCAGCTCCAAAACGAATCCCAACTGCAAACCTCAATACCTTTGATCCAAATGTGAGACAACAGATCAATCGGGGTTACGGTCGAGTTTCTGGGATCAAAGATTTCAATTATTATATCACGTTTACCGAAGCCGGCGAATATGCTCTAAGTAAAAATTTCGAATGGATTTATTTTGATCCAGAACGAGCCGTGTATGATACGCTGAAGTCAGCAGCTACTATCAGGGTAGAAGGAGAAAGTAAAACAAACGAGGCTATTTCAAGCCAGCGGCTCGGAGGATTGTATGATCGTATCGGTATCGAGGACAACAGTTTTTCAAACGAGCGATATAAATATTACTTTAACATGGCGATCAATGTCTTTTTGCTGGTTTCATTGATCTTACTGGCAATTTTGATTTTAAGAAAAAAATAATGGGGAATTCATTTGGGAAGCTTTTCAGGATCACCACTTTCGGCGAATCACACGGAGTAGCTTTAGGAGTAATCATCGAAGGCTGTCCGGCTGGATTGGAAATCGATGAAAGTCAGATAATCGCTGAGATGCAGCGAAGAAAACCCGGTCAATCAAAGATCACCACACAACGAAAAGAAGAAGACGAGATCGAAATTCTATCAGGCGTTTTTGAAGGCAAAAGCACTGGAACTCCGATAGGTATTGTCATCAGAAATGCGGACCAGAAGAGTAAAGACTATTCCCATATCTCAGACAAGTTTCGTCCTTCACACGCCGACTTTACTTATTTTGAAAAATATGGGATCCGTGACTATCGTGGAGGTGGCAGAAGCAGCGCCCGCGAAACGGCTGCTCGAGTAGCTGGCGGAGCTATTGCGAAGCAATTTTTAGCCGCCAAAGGAATCTTCATCCAAGCTTATGTATCACAAGTAGGAGACTTGAAGCTTACCAAAGACTATACGACGCTGAATTTGGCTGAAGCTGAAAATAATATCGTTCGCTGCCCGGATCCAGAAACTGCAGAGGCAATGATCGCTTTGATTGATTCTGTTCGATTGGAGCGAGATACGATCGGAGGAGTCGTCTCTTGTGTGATCAAAAATACCCCAACTGGACTTGGAGAGCCTGTTTTTGATCGGCTGCATGCGGAGCTGGGCAGAGCGATGCTTAGTATCAATGCCGTCAAAGGCTTCGAATATGGAAGCGGTTTTGATGGGGTTGCAATGCGTGGATCTGCCCATAATGACTCATTTGTAAAAGAGGGCGATAAAGTCAAAACTACTACAAACCATTCTGGAGGGATCCAAGGCGGAATTTCCAATGGAGAAGATATTTACTTTAGAGTGGCATTCAAGCCAGTGGCTACCATTATGCAAGATCAAGCCTCTGTAAATGAAGCAGGGGAGTCAGTGACCGTATCCGGCAAGGGCAGACATGATCCCTGCGTAGTACCACGTGCTGTGCCGATCGTGGAGGCGATGGCCGCTTTAGTCATTGCCGATTATCTTTTGTTGTCAAAAACCAATAAACTGCAGGATATTTAAACCCCTTCCCATGTTGAAAAAAATACCTTTACATACCCAGATTATCATCGGACTTGTTCTGGGTTTGATTTTTGGATTAGTGGTTATCAGGACTTCGATACCCAATTCTTTCACATTGGATTATATCAAACCTTTCGGAACGATTTTCATCAATGCATTGAAAATGATTGCTGTTCCCTTAGTGCTGGCTTCCTTGATTGTGGGAGTTTCTAATTTGGGGGACATTTCCAAATTGAGCCGAATTGGAGGAAAAACTATTGGCATCTACTTGGTGACCACAGTCTTAGCGGTAACGATCGGTTTAATTTTAGTAAATGTATTTAAACCGGGGAAAAGTTTGCCAATTGAAACCCGTGAAAGCCTCATGAGCCTTTATGAAGGTGATGCCGGATCCAGAGTTGGTCAAGCGGCTGAGCTCCAAAAACAAAGTCCTTTGCAACCCTTAATTGAGATCGTCCCTGAAAACTTTTTTCAGGCAACTACAGATAATGCAGCAATGCTTCAAGTGGTGTTTTTTGCCATTCTTGTAGGTATCGCATTGCTTCAAATTTCAAAAGAAAAGGCAGATCCTGTGGTCCGCTTTTTTGATGGATTGAATGAGGTCATCATTCAAATCGTGAACTACATCATGATGATTGCACCATATGGGGTTTTTGCATTGATGGCTTCTTTGATTGTCGAAATTGCTGGTGAAAATCCTGATTCGGCAGTGCAGTTGTTGATGGCCTTGTTAAAATATAGCTTGGTTGTAGTTGGAGGCCTGTTAATCATGATATTGATTATATATCCAGCCATTTTAATGGCCTTCACTAAAGTGAAGTACACCGATTTTTTTAAGGCAATCAGACCTGCACAACTTTTGGCATTCTCCACCAGCTCTAGTTCGGCTACCCTTCCGGTGACAATGAAGCAAGTGGAAGAGGAGCTCGGGGTTTCAGAAGAGGTTTCAAGTTTTGTGCTGCCATTAGGTGCTACGGTAAATATGGATGGAACTAGCCTGTATCAAGGAGTTGCAGCGGTGTTCATTGCACAGGCTTTGGGAATGGAGCTCAGCATCACTCAGCAATTGATGATCGTGCTTACTGCAACTTTGGCCTCAATCGGATCAGCTGGTGTCCCCGGTGCGGGATTGATCATGTTGATTATCGTTCTGGAATCTATTGGAGTGCCTGCAGCTGGAATAGCTTTGATTATTGCTCCGGATCGGATTTTGGACATGTTCAGAACAGTGGTAAATGTCACAGGTGATGCGACGGTCTGTACCGTGGTCGCTAGTACAGAGGGAGAATTGCCCGATGGCTTGATTCGCAAAAGCAATCCGTTTACCGCCAATGAAAGTGTTCAGGAAGAATCCTAAGCCAATTTAGCTTAAACAAAAACAGGCCACTTTATCTTTAAAGCGGCCTGTTTTTTATTTAGGGATTATTACTTCAGACTACCAGTCATCTCCTCAGGTTTCACCCACTCGTCGAATTGCTCAGTGGTCAATAGTCCAAGAGCAACGGCAGCTTCTCTAAGGCTCGTGCCTTCCTTATGTGCTTTCTTCGCAATTGCCGCGGCATTTTCATAACCAATATGTGGATTCAAGGCAGTCACCAGCATCAGTGAATTTTCCAAATGGCGCTGAATCATCTGCTCATTAGGTTCAATTCCTATCGCACAGTTGTCATTAAATGACACGCAGGCATCTCCGATCAATCTAGCTGACTGAAGGAAATTGGCGGCAATCATTGGTTTGAACACGTTTAATTCAAAATGTCCGTTGGAGCCACCGATGGAGATCGCCACATCATTTCCCATCACCTGAGCAGAGACCATGGTGATGGCTTCAACTTGAGTAGGATTTACTTTTCCAGGCATAATGGAAGACCCCGGTTCGTTCTCCGGAATCAATATCTCGCCAATTCCAGATCGAGGACCTGAGGAAAGCATTCGGATATCATTTGCGATTTTCATCAGGGATACTGCCAATTGCTTTAGCGCACCGTGAGATTCCACCATCCCATCGTGGGCGGCAAGTGCTTCAAACTTATTTGGTGCAGTAACAAAAGGAAGACCTGAAAGCTTGGAGATTTTTTCAGCAACCAATTCAGAATATCCTTGAGGGGTATTCATCCCGGTGCCCACAGCAGTACCCCCAAGTGCAAGCTCTGAAAGATGCGAAAGGGTATTTTTGATTGCCCGAAGACCGTGGTCTAATTGTGCAACGTAGCCACTGAATTCCTGTCCCAAAGACAAAGGAGTCGCATCCATAAAGTGAGTACGACCGATTTTTACCACGTCTTTGAAAGCTTTTGCTTTAGCGTCTAGTGTGTCTCGAAGTTTTTGAACACCAGGAATAGTCGTTTCTACTACCATTTTATAAGCTGCAATATGCATTGCAGTCGGGTAGGTGTCATTGGAGGATTGTGACTTGTTGACGTCGTCATTTGGATGAATTTTCTTTTTCGCATCTTCCAGCGAACCACCTAAAAGTACATGCGCGCGATAGGCGATAACCTCGTTTGAGTTCATGTTGGATTGCGTGCCCGAACCCGTCTGCCACACCACAAGAGGAAATTGATCATCGTGCTTTCCGGCTAATATTTCATCACAGACTTTTCCGATTATTTCCGCTTTATCGGCTTCTAGTACTCCGAGTTCTGCGTTGGTTTGAGCGGCAGCTTTTTTCAAAATAGCGAAAGCCCGAATGATCTCGATCGGCATGCGGTTTTTATCCCCACCGATTTTGAAGTTGTTGATGGATCGCTGAGTTTGTGCGCCCCAATACTTGTCTGCAGGCACCTCTACCGGTCCCATGGTATCTTTTTCTATACGAATATTCATTGCTATGATTTATTGATTGAAAATTCTGATTGCTAAAATACGGTCAAATTCCTGATCTCGAAAAAATGTCCGATTAAAAGTATTGCCAAAAACATCCTGAAGATTTAATCTTTCATTTGGAAATTCAGGAGTTCGTGAAATATTTTTCGAGAGCTTTTCACTTGTCGGTTAAAGAAAAACAGTGCGATCAAATAGTTTATAACTGTCAATCCAACTGCGACCGCGGCGTAGATGTAGTTTGGAGTGATTGACAAATAGAAGGCAGCGGTAGCCAGTAAGATGGCTGTCCAAAAGCTCAAGAAGAAAATAGCCCCGGGAAATAGCTTGTATTGTAAAAAAAGGATACAACCCCGAGGCGTTTCCTCTACTTTTCCTAAGAGAAGTGGCAAAAAAGTATCCCCTCGATCCACGACCATGGAGATTCTAAAACCACTTTGCCCAACTATTCCATTGAAAAGAGAATCCCTATCTTGCTGAGACCTTCGGTCCAAATAATTCACCTCAACGGTAACTTTATTTAGCTGTGAAAGAACCTCTTTTCTGGAGAAGGCACTTACCAAGGTTTCGCTATGATAGGGAAGGAGGTTCAATTAAGGTTATTTTACTGCGATACAGGAGATTTCTACATTGACATTTTTAGGAAGCTTACTTACCTCAACTGTCTCCCGGGCCGGAGGGTTTGATTTGAAATATTGCCCATAAGCTTCGTTGATAGTTCCAAACTCGTCCATATTTTTGATGAAAATGGTACATTTAACCACGTTTGAAAATGAAAAATCGGCAGCTCTTAAAATGGCTTCCATATTTTTCATCACCGCATGAGTCTCCTCGGTGATGTTTTCATTGACCAATTCTCCCGATTCAGGATCGAGTGCAATATTACCAGAAACATAAAGTGTATTTCCCGCTAAAACTGCTTGTGAATAGGGCCCTATTGGCACCGGTGCTTCCTTGGTAAATATGATTTGACTTGTCATTTTTTGATTTCTATTTGAATTTTCTTATAAATTAGGATTACTCCAACTAATTTTCTTTATCTACCCCGGCTCTAATCTACTTTTGCTCGATCAATTCCTTTCGTTCGCTTTCTCGTACATCCTTAGGTTTGATCAAAAGCCGAAGGCTTGGATCAAAACTGAGGTAGTTCCAAGACCAGTTTAAAAATACGAAAAGCCGATTTTTAACCCCGACGATCGCCATCAGATGAACAAATAACCAAGTCAGCCAGGCGAAAGTACCCTGAAACTTCACGAAAGGTAAATCCACAACAGCCAATTTTTTTCCAACTGTAGCCATAGATCCCAAATCTCTATAATGAAAAGGCTTTTTTGGCTTAGAATCATTTATTCGAATCAGATTATCAGCCAAGCAGTCCGCTTGTTGCATGGCGACTTGAGCCACTTGCGGATGTCCTTTAGGATAATCAGTACTTTCCATCAAGCTAATATCACCTACAGCAAATATTCCGGGACAATCCCTAAGTTCAGTAAATTCATCGACATAGACTCTTCCATTCGGAGAATAGTGCTTCTTTTCCAAGCCTTCAATTAAGTTAGGCTTGATCCCGGCCGCCCAAAGTAATGTGTGTGTTTCCAGAAACTGGTCACCCTCGAGCGTTACGATTTGCCCATCATAATCTTTGACTTTCGTGTTGAGCATGACTTCTACACCCAGTTTTTGTAGGTATTTCAACGCATGCGCCTTGGATTGGTCGGACATCGATACTAATAAAGCTGGCCCTGCCTCGATCAGGACAACTTTCATATTGTTGAAGTTTAGCTCAGGATAGTCTTTGGGAAGGACATTATTGCGAAGCTCTGCCATCGCACCAGCAAGTTCAACACCAGTCGGGCCACCACCGACAATGACCACATTCATCAAATATTTTCGTTTTTCTACTTTTTCAATATTGATGGCCCGCTCGTAGTTAGAAATTATCTTATTTCTAATATAGAGTGCTTCCGAAACAGTTTTCATCGGGGTAGCATAAAATTCGATGGATTTCGACCCAAAATAATTAGTGTCTGCACCCATCGCCATCACCAGATAGTCATAGTCTAGGTAGCCTGCATCTGTAAAGAGTCGCTGCGGAGCTGGATCCACCTTTTGTACATCAGCCATCCGAAAGATGACATTTTTGGAGCCATGAAATATTTTACGTAGCGGAAAAGAGATCGCACTTGGCTCCAAACCAGCAGTTGCAACTTGATAAAACAGTGGTTGAAATTGGTGGTAGTTGTTTTTATCCAACAGGATCACTTGAAAATTCTTATCGCTTAATTTTCTGGCAAGTTTTAATCCAGCAAAGCCTGCTCCCACAATGACTACTTTGGGGGAAGATGAAGAGGGAATATTTGGAAGGGGATGGTGCTGGCTGTTCATTGTCGGAAAGGTATTTTGTACAGCTTACGATTCTAGCAGTATTTCGATGAAAAAAGCATTGTTTTTCCCCACGCCAACCTGAAGATTTTGCTGAAGATCTTCCTAGTATAAAAAAAATCAGGCATCTATAAAAGGAGTGATGGAAAATATGGTGAATTCTGCCCGAATGAAAAGATTTGCTATTTTTACCCACCAAATAAAAGCGACGCATGGGAAGAGCATTTGAATTCAGGAAAGAGCGAAAATTCAAAAGATGGGACAAGATGTCCAAGGTCTTTACCCGATTGGGGAAAGAAATCGTGATGGCTGTGAAATCAGGAGGGCCAGATCCTGCTTCAAATCCACGCCTGCGGACTATCATGCAGAATGCCAAAGGTGCCCAGATGCCAAAGGATCGAATTGAAGCTGCGATTAAGCGTGCCTCAAATAAGGACGAGAAGGACTTCGAGGAAATGGTTTACGAGGGCTATGGCCCATTTGGTATCGCAGTAATTATAGAGACCTCCACCGATAATATCAATCGAACTGTCGCAAATGTGCGCAGCTATTTTTCTAAAGCAAGTGGCTCACTGGGAACATCAGGCTCGGTAAGTTTTATGTTTGACCGGAAAGCGGTTTTCAGATTTGCAAAAGCAGCCTTTGATTTGGAGGAATTGGAATTTGAATTAATTGACTTTGGCTTGGTAGATATCGATGAGAATGAAGGTGAAATCTACGTTTATACCGAATTTGAAGATTTTGGTACGATGCAAAAAGTACTGGAAGAAAAAAATATTGATATCATTAGTGCGGATTTTCAACGATTCCCCACTACAATGACAGACCTTACCGAGGAACAAGAGGAGATCATCAATAAAATGATCGAAAAGATGGAAGAAGATGAAGATGTCAACCAAATATTTACTAACATGGCCTAAGCTTCGGCTTTGATCAACACTCATGAATTTCCCCAAAAGACAAAATTACCAAACCACCGAAAAGCTACTAATCATAGTAGGAAGCAAAAACCCGGTAAAAATAGCCTGCACTGAAAGCGCGTTCACAGAGTTATTCAAACAACCTTTTCTCGTAAATGGAATCAATGCCAGTTCGCTCGTCTCTGATCAACCCAAAGGAGACAAAGAAACATTTGAAGGCGCAAAAAATAGAGCAATCAACTCTAAGTCAAGTTTTCCTGAGGCAGATTATTGGGTTGGAATAGAAGGAGGAATCGCTGAAGATGAATTAGGAATGAATGCTTTTGCTTGGATCTATGTGGAAAACAAGGCTGGACTAAATGGAAAAGCAAAAACAGGAACTTTTTATATTCCCGAAGGTGTGGCTAAGCTGGTCAGGTCGGGGATGGAACTTGGACATGCCGATGACCAATTCTTTGCACAGGAAAATTCAAAGCAAGAAGGAGGATCAGTAGGAATTCTTACGCATGGTGTCCTGAATCGGACGGCGTATTACCACCATGCAATAATTCTGTCTTTGATCCCTTTTCTAAACGAAAAATTATATCCCGCTTGATTTGATCTATAAAAAAATAGTATAACTACTCGATTTAAAATTATTATTTAAAAATAGTTGTCATTTTTCAAATAATTCTTTTTCTTTAAGAATTCAGTTTTCAAAATAGTCCTAAAAACAAACCACCCTCATTAATAGTTGCTTAAATCACCCAAATCCCTAAGTAACAGTAGGCCTCCTTCGGGAGGTCTATTTTTTTAAGTTTTCCAAAAAATTTCGAAGGGCAACTCGCCAATCAGGATCAGCATCCCATTGTGGACCAATGTATAATTCATCCCTCACCAGAAGTTTGATGTAATACTTCACTACAGTACGATTCATATCCGCAGAAGGACTCAGTTCTAAGCCCATGCTTCGCATCAAATCTGCTTCTCTTCCCTCTACTCTCATCAAAATAAATTGCACCCGATCCCCAATCAACTCCTGATTTGTCTTTGCTTCCGTAAGCCATTCTACTTGGTAGGGATATTCTTGCGTTAAGATTTCTTCAATTCCAGACTTTTGGTTTGCTTGCTCTGCAAGAATGGTTTCCTGAGACTTGCCATAATTATCGTATTTGAAATAACTTAATAAGCCTGATTGAGCGGAGGATCCTTCGATAGGAATCCCCAATTTGAATACATCAAGATTTAATGGATTTTCCGGCACAAACTTCAATGTGGCGGATGCTTCCTGCGCACTGATGCTCAGAAACTCCGGTACATCCAAGACCAATAAATTTTTGGATTTTAGACCTTCGCCGATCGCAGCAAATTGACTGATGGTTTCAAAATAGTCCTGACCCACTTTCCCAAATAAAGCAGTGCTTGGGATCAACTGGCCATTATTGGAAAAAGGGCCTACATGGATGCTCGTTTGATTCTTTTGCCGAGTCACCAAAATTATGTTCTTAACTTGACGTGCACTAAAAGCTTTCGCATAATCCGCCTGAATCTCCTCTGATACTGCGACTTGTTCGAGTTCAAAATAGGCTACTGGATCAGCTCCTGCGGCAACAAGACTTGTGTGTACGCTATCTGCCAACTGTTTCCAAGTCAAAATTGGTCTAGCTCCGGGGTCTGAAGAAATTAATACTACGGCTTTGCCATCAAAAAAAGATTCCGGAAGAGTTCCCTGAGCTTGACTTAAAGCATTTAAAAAAATGAATAAAAATAAAGTACTTACATATTTCATCTATTCAGAACGTAGATTGGCTGAGCTTATTAATTTTACGAATATACATAACGCAAAATACTTCCTGAGATGGTAACCCTAAGCAAATCAATTTTTACCTTTTTCTTCTTTTTGTTAATTTCTGTAGGATTCGCTCAATCCATTGATGAAAAAAAGTTGCTTTCAGATCTACAGCTGCTATCCGCTGATGAATTGAAAGGTCGAAAAACACTCAGTGAAGGAAATATCAAAGCCAGAAAATACATTCAATCTGAGTTTCAACGAATAGGGTTGAAATCACAGTACTCGGATTATCTTCAGTCATTTTCCTTCGAAAATCGAAGAGAAAATAAAAAATACGAAGATGCAGCCAATGTTATAGGTTTTTTACCGGGTTTGGACTCTAGGAAGATCATTGTGATTACGGCACACTACGATCATGTGGGTGTCGGAAAGAAAAATTCTAAAGGCGATTCGATTTACAATGGTGCGGATGACAATGCCTCAGGAACGGCGGCTCTTTTGGCTTTTGCAGCGTATTTTTCGAAAAATCAACCGCAACATCCGATCATTTTTGCTGCCTTAGATGGCGAAGAAATGGGCCTTCAAGGAGCTAAGGCACTATTAAAAGATTTTCCGTTTCCTCTGGATAATATTTTAATGAACATCAACATGGATATGATCAGTCGAAATGAGAAAGGCGAATTATATGCTTCTGGGACACATTATTATCCGGGATTAAAACCTATTCTTGAGCAAGCGGCGGCTGGTTTGCAGCCAACATTGAAATTTGGTCATGATCAGCCTAATACTGGCCGGGAAAATTGGACACAGTCTTCAGACCAAGGACCATTTTTTGATGAAAAAATCATGCACATCTACTTTGGGGTAGAAGATCACCAGGATTATCATAAACCTAGCGATGAATTTGAAAATATTGATCAGAATTTTTATGTGAATGCGGCAAATTTAATTTTAAAATGTGTGCTCGCATTAGATCAGAAATTACCAAAAGAATGAGTCAAAAATTTCTATTTGAATTGATCTTGAGTAATTTAGAAAAGATTCATCTCACATTCCCCGATACTATTGGCTAAAACAGACTTCATCACCAAGCTGCTCATTTGGAGGCTTCGACACATGAGCAATCAAAACTTTATCCTGATCCTCAGTGGGATAATCGGGATAATTTCGGGCTTGGCTGCAGTCATTCTCAAGGAAGCAGTTCATGCTATACAGCGCTTCCTTACAGAGGATTTCTATACCGAATACGCCAATTTTCTATATATCCTTTATCCACTTATTGGAATTACAGCAGCTTATTTGGTTGGAAAATATTTGTTTAAGGATACGGGCGGACATGGGATTCCTGATGTCCTATTTACGATCTCAAAAAAGCAGAGCATAATTCCTGCGGTCAAAACCTATAGCCGAATATTCACCTCTGCTTTGACAGTGGGCTTTGGAGGTTCGGTAGGATTAGAAGCTCCAATGCTGGTTACAGGATCCGCGATTGGCTCAAACGTTGGACTGCTTGTCCATCTAAATGCTAAAAAACGCACTCTATTGATCGGTTGCGGAGCAGCTGGGGCCATTTCAGCCATCTTCGGCGCACCTATCGGGGCAGTCATTTTTGCGATCGAGGTTATTTTGATGGAGATCAGTACCGCTTCATTTATCCCTTTATTGATTGCCTCTGTAACAGGATCGTTGACCTCGATGATTCTAATTGGCAAAGATCCAGTTTTCACCTTCGAGCTAATTGGTTCTTTCTCAGCAGCACATATGCCCTACTACCTTCTACTTGGCATGGTTTGCGGGGTAGTATCACTTTACTTCAGTAGTGCCGTTAGACATACGGAGCGACTGATGGAGAACTTTGAGTCTCAAGCTTTAAAACTGCTTTATGGTGGAGCCTTGATTGGTTTTATGGTATTTTTCTTCCCCCCGATTTACGGAGAAGGGTATGATACCCTGAACCTTTTGATCAATGGCAACTCGGATCAGGTGCTGGATAAAAGTCCTTTTTTCTCATCTAGTGAAAACCCCTATTTGATTATCATTTTCCTTTCACTGATTATCTTGGTCAAGCCAATTGCTGCTGCACTGACCTTAGGGAGTGGAGGAAGTGGTGGGATTTTCGCACCATCTCTCTATGTTGGAGGGATCGTGGGTTTCGTTTTTGCCTATTCCAAAAATCAGCTGGGATTTCACATACCACTTCCATTGGCACATTTTACACTAGTAGCCATGTGCGGCGTGATGGCTGGCGTCCAGCATGCACCACTTTCGGCGATCTTCTTGATTGCAGAGATCACGGGTGGCTACGAACTATTTGTGCCCTTAATGTTTGTGTCAGCGATTTCCTACATTACGACGACTTATTTCCAGAAGGATAGTCTTTATGTGATGCAGCTGAAAGAAAAAGGGCGTCAGCTTCCTGAATCCAAAGATCAGGAGCTACTGGATTTAATTACCATTACCCATGTCATCGAGCGGGACTTGATCCCAATACATCCTGATGCTAAGCTTCGTGATTTGATCAATCTGGTAAAAATCTCCAAGCGAAATATCTTTCCCGTAGTAGATGACAATGAGGTGCTCAGAGGGATCATTACACTGGATGATATTCGGGATATCATGTTTGATAGGGAAAAGCAAGAGCTAGTCTCGATCAATCAGCTCATGCACAGTCCGCCAGAAATCCTATTAGACACAGAAAATATGCAAAAGGCGATGGAGAAATTTGAAAAATCCGGTGCCTGGAATCTCCCTGTAATCGCCGAGGGTCGCTATGTAGGCTTTGTCTCCAAGTCTAGAATCTTCAACGCGTATCGGAAAAGGCTAATCAGAGAACGTCAGGATTGAGCCATTTTAGAATAAAATTTGGAGAAAAGGATTATCCACCTTTTGCTTCACTTTTTGGAGTCTATAAAATTCAGTTACGTACTATTATCCACAAAATTCACTTTCAAAAAGACTACATAACCTGTTATTTTTTAGATACTTGACTGATCTAAAAAAAACAATGTGGATAAATTATTGATTTTGTGGATAAAAAATACTTGCATTATTTAATCCTCAAAATCAGGCTAAAAATGGGCTTTTCCCAACTCCTGAACTCCACTCAATTCCAACAAAAATCTTGAAAACAGAATTCAAAACTATAACCTAAATAGAAGAAAATTTTGTTGCAGAAAAATTGAATAATTTTCTGGTTCAAAAATTAGCTTCTGATTTAAAGGTTAAATGCTCAGCTGGAAAATGTACAATTTTAACAAGCTAAATTCAAAATTAGATTCCGTAGCCCAATGGAGTCAGGTTGTTCATTTGACGCAAGATCCACCCTTGACGCCCTACGATGTAAGATGTCGGCTTAGCTGGAGTCCAGCGTCTTGGATTAGGTAAGACTGCTGCGATCATTGCGGATTGACTTCTATTAAGCTTTGCCGCAGGCTTGTTGTAATAAGCTTGGGCAGCGGCTTCGATTCCATAGATTCCCTCCCCCATTTCGATGACATTGAGGTAAACTTCCATGATCCGCTCTTTGGGCCAGATCAACTCTACCAAAACAGTAAAATAGGCCTCAAGTACTTTTCTTACATAACTTCGGGCTGGCCATAAAAAAACATTTTTGACCGTTTGTTGGGTAATTGTACTCGCCCCCTTAATTCGCTTTCCTTTTTTATTCCCTTCCCAAGCTTTCTCCATTGCTTCCATGTCGAATCCATTGTGATCCAGAAACTTCTGATCCTCGGAAGCATACACGGCTTGTGGCGCATTTTTAGAAATTTCACTCATTGGCACCCAGTCCTTATGTAATCTCGTCTCCTTTTTTTCGTCAGTGGCTTGCTCCATTAAGCGGATCACCATCAGAGGCGTAATCGGAACAGGAATAAAGCGATAGAGAATCGTGAGACCAATGGAAAGGATAAAAAACCAGAGCACTGACTTCCAGATAAATCTCCAAATCCTTTTCAAAATTTTCATAGTACCATATTAGTAAGTTGCAAAGGTCTGCACAAATTGATAGAAAAAAACAGGTTTTTCACTCGTTGCCATAAAATTAAGATCTTCCTCCATCGCTTGAATTTCCGCTTGATTGATCAATCCTGCCTCTAGTAAGCCTGAACTTCCGCTTTTCATCAAGATTTTCCAGAAGCTCAGCATTTTGCTCAGGTCTTCCGGTTTGGATTGGTCGAGGTGAAAATCTCCATGGAAAAGCGCTATTTCTTTATACCCGGCTTTGAACAGCATATTACCAAGTTGTGCGCCTACGTCAGGATCTCCACCATGTGCACGTTGAAGCTGATTGTAGCGCTCATAGTACAACTTTAAATTTGGGAGTTCTGGGGCAAAATAAAAGCTCGAGTTAAATACCTCCGTAATCCAAACTCTTGCTCCTGGAAGTAAG
>JBBQDY010000037.1:0-16426 GCA_038320155.1 Cytophagales bacterium | reverse complement strand
CGGGCCATACTGACATTTACATTGGAGTAAAAATCAGTCTCCTCATCGAATTTATTTTTCATAAACCACTCCGCATTGAAAGCTTTGATGACCCGCATTCCGCTGAGAGTTTCGTCTAGGATATTGACTATCCTGCCTAGTGACTGTTGACTTTGGACGGCTTTCTTTTTTAATCTTCGGGTGATTCCACCGATGATTGCACCTGATATAGGGATAATTAGAATGGTGAATAGGGTCAATTTGACCGACATCATAAACAATACCGCAAAATAAAGAATGATCGTAGCGGGTTCTCTGAAAACTACCCTTAGCGATTGCACGATGGTATTTTCAACTTCCTGCACATCGTTTGTCATTTTTGACATCAAATCTCCTTTTCGCTCATTGGAGAAATAGGCGATTTGAAGTCCACTCACCCGCTCAAAAATATCCATCCGCATTCTTTTGATGACAACAGCTCGCACTTTTGCCAAAACGACTCCAGACAGATAAGTGAAAAGATTGGCTAAGAATACGGAGATGACAATAATGACGCAGACATAAGAAAGAGTCCCCATTTTCCCATAGGTTTCAGCTACTTGAACAAAATAGTAGTTGAAAAGATGGGAGAAGTAGCCAATCGAAAACTCGAAAGTTGGCTTGTCTGCAAATTCAGCGAGTTTAGCAGGATCTACTTGCTCAAAAATCACATCGAATAACGGCTTCAGCAAAGTGAAGTTCAGCAGACCAAAAATGATAGAAAGTAATGCGTAGATGATATATGTAGGCACGAATTTCCCATATGGCTTGGCATAGGATAGAATCCGTAAGTAGGTATTCATAGTAGGTAATCTAAAAATCAGCCCAAATTTAGGGAAAATTGTCCGCTCGGAAGGCCACTAGTAATTGTAATCAGGTCTGAGGAAGTTCCACCGTAGTCCAAGCTGGATTACCTGACTTGATTCTGGACTATCCAAATCCTGTGCTGTGCGTCTTCTAAATGTATGCGTGGCATCGATAAAGAAATTATGACGGAGCATATAGCTCGCATTCAGATTGGTTTGAATTACCTGATTTTCGATGCCTTGCCCAATGAAATTCCCGAATAATCCCGTCGGACTTCCCACCAGTCTGTTTTTTAATACATCCCCGCCAAAATTGGTTGCAGCATCCGGATCTGCTCCATAAACCTGATGCATTGCTAATAAAGTCAGATTCAGTTTAGGCAAAGGTTGGTAGCGAATGATCCCCAGAAATTCCCGGAAGTTTGCGCCACGAGGATGGGTGAGCGGCGTTCTCCAATTGCTGTAGGATTGGTAATCCACCTTTTCTTGGAATGTATATGGTCTCGCGGAATTGAATTCAATTTGCAGATCTAGGTTAGAGATCTTAAAGGCATTGATGTATTTGTAGCCTGCCTGCACACCGTATTTATTACGCTTTGATCCCTTGCCGTCGATCCCGAAGAATTCATTAAATACAAATTCGTCCAATGCAAATTGGCCGTATAGCTGCATTCCAGGATAGAGCGTCCATTTGAAATCTGTGCCGAGCATGACTTTGTCCGGTGTTCCTAGACTCTGTTCCACCCATCTGAAGAAAATAATTGGATTGAAGTAATTGAAATTTGCCTGATCAGTCATGACAGATTCGAAAAACCCGAGATTCAGCTTTTCTCCGACATTAAACCCAAGCCGATGAAATGAAAACCACTTTTGAGGATATCGGCCGTCAGTCGGTCTGCCGCGATTGTACATCACATCAGCGGTCATCTGGGTCCAAATATTCGTCAGTTGAAATT
The DNA here is from genome assembly GCA_038320155.1 of Cytophagales bacterium. Taxonomy (GTDB): domain Bacteria; phylum Bacteroidota; class Bacteroidia; order Cytophagales; family Cyclobacteriaceae; genus Algoriphagus. The sequence continues at coordinate 14,646 of JBBQDY010000037.1, read as the reverse complement.
TCCAGACTTTCGTATTTAGCTTTACAAACATGTAGGGGTTTGAGAAATCGGAGAGGAGAAAAGACCGATAGCCTTCCCCGACGAAATTCCGATCATGACCAATCTGTGCTTGAATATTTTTCGTCAGATTAAAATTGACATGGCCCAGCGCAGAAAAATAGCTATAGCCATCCGAATTATATTCTTTCCAGAATCCTTCCCCAGGAACAGCACCGTTATATTCGGCAGTATTTTTTACCCAAGAGGGAAAGAATGCTTCTGAGGATGTAAAGTAGGTGTAGAAGCCTACTTTCTTGTCAATCGAACCTCGAATCACGACGCCCCTGGTCAGTCGATTTGGGTTTTGCTCATTATCTGTTTCGATTCCTCCATTGAAATATAGCACTGGACTAGCATGGATATCAAATTCATCACTGTTGTAGTACGCCAAATCACCCGGCCTTTTGTAAAGTGCATTGAGAAAAGGGTTTTTGGAAAGCGGAGTTTCCCGGGACACAAATTCCCAATTGTCTTGGCTTAAATAAGCGAGATTGAAGGCATCTGATTTGGACTGGATCACTGGATCTGAGGCCAAAGAATCCAGATATTTACCAAGCAAATCTCTTCTCCATGGCTTCACCCCGGTTTGGTAAATGGGATTGTTTTGGCCTTGGAGGATCTCATAGCGCTCGATGCGATGGTAATAATCCCGATCATAGGGAATGTAACTGCCTTGGGAAAAGGAAAAATAGGGATAGAGAAACGCTGCCAAAAAAAGGATTAATGGAGCTTGGCAATTGCGAAGGGAAGTATTTTGCATCGCTTAAAGCTAGAAAAAGCATGGATATCTTAAAATAGCTGAAGTATATTTGGCTGTGAATTTGGAAATAAAGGTGCTTTTGTGGATTTGATCCAGAAATACTTAATAAAGATTTGGTGGTATTTCTGAAAAGTATAACTTTGTGCCTCATTTGAAAAAGGTACTATAATAACTAGCAATACAATGAAAGCTGATATTCATCCAAAATACAGAGACGTAGTGTTCTATGACACGTCAAGCGAATTCAAATTTATGACTAAGTCTACTATCGAGACTTCCGAGACAATTACTTGGGAAGACGGTAATGACTATCCAGTATACAAGATTGAAGTTAGCTCTGAATCTCACCCGTTCTACACAGGTAAGAAAATGATGCTGGATACTGCTGGTCGAGTTGAGAAATTCAACAAAAGATACGCAAGCAAGAAGTAATTCTTCAAAACCTGACTTGATTAAGTCTCCCAGGGCATGGATTCTGGGAGACTTTTTTATTTTTGCTCCATGGACTCTCTTCTCTTATTTGATGATCCCGCTATTCGAGGCTCATTACTTCCATTTACTTTCACCAGACCAGTTGCTTCGATCCGTGTAGGGATTTTAGAAATAGCCGAAAAATGGGCTATGCATACCGGAAAGTCTGTTTCCTATTTGACGCAGGATTATCTCCAGCAAAAATTCACAAGAGCGAGAGGAACAGCCTTTGCGATCAATGGAGCTTGGCTTCCTGATGAAAATTCAGTGAAAGCACTTACCGCTTTAGGTCAAAATGAAGCACTATTTTCAGGAAAGACACTTCTTGCAGCATATATCGGGGAAACTGAGAAGAATCTTGACAAAGCAAAAGAGTTGATTCAAGTTCAATTGGATCATGAACCGGTTTTACTTTTAAAGACCTGGAATATTTTTCAGTTCAATGGCGCTGAGATCAAAAAGGATTTTGCCTTGATCACAAAAGGACGTGTAAGCCAACCTTTGAATGACCCTTATACTAAGGTCTATCGTCCAGAGAATATTTTCATTGAAAAGGGAGCCACGATCAAGGCGGCAATCTTGAATGCTGAAAATGGTCCGATTTATATCGGTAAAGACACAGAGATTCAAGAAGGAGCAATTATTCGAGGACCTTTTGCGCTGTGCGATCACAGTACGGTCAACATGGGAGCGAAATTACGTGGCGACACCACTGTTGGGCCACATTGCAAAGTGGGCGGCGAAATTTCGAATTCTGTTATTTTCGGTTATAGTAATAAAGGCCATGAGGGATTCCTGGGCAATTCCGTGATCGGGGAGTGGTGCAATCTAGGAGCGGACACCAATACTAGCAACCTGAAAAATAATTATGCGCCGGTAAAGCTTTGGGACTATACCAGAGGTGGCTTTGCCAATACAGGGCTTCAATTCTGTGGGTTGATGATGGGTGACCATTCCAAATGTGGGATTAACACCATGTTCAACACCGGTACAGTCATAGGAGTCGGGGCAAATATTTTTGGAGATGGCTTTCCGAGAAATTTTATTGCTTCTTTTGCGTGGGGAGGCTCAAGCGGTTTTACCACCTTCCAATTCCCGAAATTTGAAGAAACAGCTAAGGCGGTGATGGGTAGAAGGGGAATTGAGTTTACTTCAGGAGAACAAGCAATTCTTCAAGAAATCTTTGACCAATCCAAAACCTATCGAATCTGGGAGAAATCCATCTGAATTTAAAACCATGCAATTCGCAGCTATTCCAGGCTTGCCTGATATTAAAGAAAATTTAATTAACGCGGTTAAAAACAATCACTTAGCTCACGCTTTGTTGTTTTATGGTCCGGAGGGTTCGGCGACTCTTCCTATGGCTTTGGGGCTTTGCACTTATTTGTTTTGTGAGGATCCTTTAGATACCGATTCCTGCGGCAAATGCCCCGCTTGCCTAAAGATGGCGAAGTTGATCATGCCGGATTTGAATTTTGCTTTCCCCCAAATTAGCATTGGAAAAAAGAGTGAAGAAAACTTTTCGGATGAGGAGGAGGATGAGGAGAAAGTTAACTTCTTGGCAAACTGGAGGAGGTTTGCGATAGAGACTCCCTATGCCAATGTGCATGATTATATCCTATTCAATGAATTTGAGAAAAAGCAGTTGAATATCTCAAAAGGGGCAGCAAGAAAAATCATTCAAACGCTTTCGCTAAAAGCATTTGAAGGTGGTTTTAAAATTATGCTCGTTTGGGCACCGGAATACCTGCATCCCTCGGCAGCAAATGCGCTGCTGAAAATTTTGGAGGAACCACAGCCTAAAACGATATTCTTGTTGATCACTGCATATCCCGATCAGCTTTTGACTACGATACTTTCGAGAACACAGAAAGTTTTGATTCGGGGATTCTCCGATGAAGAGATTGAAACCTACCTTATTGAATCCGGTAAAGCGGATGAGGCTACAGCAAATCAAATTTCGATGATTGCCGATGGAAGTATGCGAGAAGCGCTTCGATTGGTAGATCAAGTTGAAGATCAGCAAATCAAGTTGATCCGAGAGTGGTTTGTAGATTGCTACAAATCAGATTTCAGAGCGCTGTTTACGCGAGCTGAAGCCTATCACAAGGATAATATCGAAGGTCAGAAATCTTTGATTTTGACGGCAATGAATGTACTTCGAGAGATTTTATTAAAAGATGCCAAACTCGATCAATTGTTGCGGACTAGAGGCGAAGATTTAGAATTTGTGACCAAAATCAGTACAACGATCCTCAAAGGTGAACACATCGAATCGCTTTATCAGGCGTTTAATCAAGCGCACTATCACCTAGAACGAAATGGAAATGCCAAATTTATTTTCACAGATTTGTCTATGGATATTTCCTTATTGATGTCAAGAATCAGCTGATATGGAAAAGAAGATTATTGGTAGAAAGGAAAAAATTTCCCTTCCAATTATAGGATTGAGTCTGGTCTGGGCCAAAGTAGACACCGGTGCCTACACCAGTAGTATCCATGCGGAGAATATTACCGTGAATGAGGTAAATGGAAAGCGAACCTTAAGTTTTCAAGCTTTGATGGAAGGTCATAAAGCTTTTACAGGTCAAACTGTCTACTTCGATCACTTCAGAGAAAAAAAAGTGAAAAATTCCTTCGGGATTGCAGAAACTAGATATTTGATCGAAACTACTATCAAACTTGCAGGAGAGGAATACCTTTTTGAGTTTACCTTGTCTGATCGTTCAAGTATGAGAAATGCAATTTTATTGGGAAGAAAATCTCTCAAAAATAGATTTCTTGTTGACGTGGATCGAGTAAATTTGGCAAAGCACTATCGTTTGAAAGCGTAACTATTTTTGATTCATTTTCTTCCTGCTTCAACCTAAGTAAACCAGCTATGAGAATTGCGATATTATCCCGAAACCCAAATCTTTATTCCACCAAGCGTCTTTTCCAAGCTATCATAGAAGCTGGGCATGAGGCGCAGATCGTCAATCACAGCATTTGTGATCTAGTCCTAGAGAAAGATGGGCCGACTATATTTTACAAGGGGGAAAAGCTATCCAACATTGATGCTATTATTCCAAGGATCGGTGCTTCAGTGACCTTTTACGGTACAGCTGTAGTGAGACAATTTGAACTGATGAACACCTTTTCAGCGGTCAATGCCGAAGCAATAGTAAGAAGTCGGGATAAACTTAGAAGTCTTCAAATCCTATCGAGTGCAGGATTAGGTATGCCAAAAACTGCCTTTACGAATTTCTCCAAAGGTGGCGAAAAGCAAATCATTGAGCATGTTGGTGGAGCTCCATTGATCATCAAACTATTGGAGGGTACTCAGGGTCTGGGAGTTGTTTTGGCTGAAACCAGAAAGGCAAGCCAATCTGTGATCGAAGCATTTCATGGATTGAAAGCAAGAATTATTATTCAGGAATTTATCAAAGAAGCGAAGGGAGCTGATATTCGAGCGTTTATTGTCAACGGTAAAGTAGTCGGAGCTATGAAGCGGCAAGGCGCAGAGGGCGAGTTTCGATCCAATCTTCACCGAGGAGGTAAGGCAACAATCATTAAGTTGAGCCGAGTTGAAAAACAGGCTGCACTGAGCGCAGCAAAAGCGTTGGGGCTGGATGTCGCTGGCGTCGATATGTTGCAATCAGCTCGTGGACCGTTGATTCTTGAAGTTAACAGTTCACCTGGTTTGGAAGGAATTGAGAAAGCGACAGGAATAAATATTGCGGCTGAAATCGTCAAATTCATAGAAGAAGGCGTGAACAGGAAACGAGTTAAAAAAAGTTTTTCTTAATGAGTCAAATCGTAAAAATAGGAACTAGAGGAAGTAAGCTTGCCCTTTGGCAGGCTCATCATGTGGCAGATCTGCTTCAGAATGCAGGACTGGAGACTCAGATCGTCGAAATAGATACAAAGGGAGACCAAATCTTGGATGTCTCCATATCAAAAATCGGAAGTAAGGGAGTTTTTACTCAAGAGCTTGAAGATCAGCTGACCGATGGCAGTATTGATATAGCCGTCCATAGTGCCAAGGATATGCAATCCAAACTTCCGGAAGGGTTTGAAATCATTGCTTTTACCACCCGGGAAAAGGAAAATGATGTTGTGGTATCACATGATAAGACTCTTTCGGTCAAGGACTCAAGTCGAAAAATAGTTTTGGGCACATCATCCACGCGAAGAGTGGCCACTTTGAAGCATTTTTATCCGCATATCAAGACAGTGGAAGTGCGTGGAAATCTCCAAACCAGAATCCGTAAAATGGAAGAAAGTGGTATTGACGGGCTGCTTTTAGCCTATGCTGGAGCGCATCGAATGGGCTATGATGAAATGATTGTGGAAGAATTAGATCTGAATGAATTTACCCCGGCGGTAGGGCAGGGATCAATAGCGATTGAGACAGCCAGTGGATTGGATACCGAGCTGAAGTTGGCAATTGCAGCCGCCTGTAATGATTATTCCACTGGTCAAAAGTTGAAAGCAGAGCGTGCTTACCTTCGCGTGCTGGAAGGTGGATGTAGTATTCCCGTTTTTGCATTAGCCAATCTTGATGGAGATACCCTGCATTTGAAAGGAGGAATAGTAAGTCTTGACGGGAAAAAGCGAATCTCCTTTCAAGTCAACGGATTCAGATCCGAACCAGAACGCATCGGTGAGGAACTGGCAGCACTAGTACTCGCGGCAGGTGGGAAAGAAATTTTAGCAGAAATTAAAAATCAGATAAACAAATGAATACGTTAAAGAATATCCTTTTTTCAATTCTTTTTTTGAGCTCATTCGCCTGTTCTGGTCAGAAAGATTACCTCGTCACCATCACTACGGAAAAGGGGGAGATTCAAGCAATTCTGTTCGATGATACCCCTGCGCACAAGTCGAATTTTATCAAATTGGCAGAAGAAGGGAAATTTGATTCCACAGAATTCCATCGGGTGATGAAAAATTTCATGGTTCAAGGCGGAGATGTATTCAGCAAGGAAGAACTGCCTCCCGCAGAATGGCCGACGATTGAAGCGGAGATTAAGCCAAATCATTACCATAGAAAGGGCATGATCGCTGCCGCTCGACAAGGTGATGGAATCAACCCCATGAAGCGATCCAACGGATCGCAGTTTTATATTGCAATCGGAAAAGTCTATAAGGAGGAGGAATTAATGGCAGATATGGCAAAACTCCAGCCTGCCTTTATGCAATATGTCCAGCTTGGGAGCCAAGAAGCGCTGAGAAATGAATACACCCGCCTGTACAAAGCACAGCAATTTGATAGCCTTACCATGCTAATAATCTCCAAGCGGGAAGAAATTGAGAAATCGCTAAATCTAAATCTTAGCAAAGATTTTACCCCTGAGCAGGTTGCAGCCTACACGAGTATTGGGGGAACCCCGCATCTGGATAAAGAATATACGGTATTTGGAGAAGTGATTGATGGATTGGAAGTGGCGGAGGAGATTTCAAAAGTACCAACTGGAGCAGGGGATAAACCGCAAACCCCGATCTACATGAAAGTGAAAGTTGAAAAAGTCTCACGAAAGAAAATTGAAAAAGACTATGGCTATGTCTATCCAGAATCCAAGTAAAAAGAAAATCTTCATCACCGGAGCTAATGGGCTTTTGGGCCAAAAGTTGGTTCAGCAGTTAGTAGAGCATAACGAGTATATCGTCTATGCCAGCAGCAAAGGGGAATCTCGATTGCCTGGAACAAATTTTAACTATGTTTCACTGGAAATCACAGACCCCGAGCAAGTAGCTGCCACCATCGAAGAAATCAATCCTGACATCATCATCCACGGTGCTGCAATGACCAATGTGGATCAGTGCGAGCAAAACCAAGAAGCATGCTTCGATGTCAATGTCAATGCGACCCGCTACTTGGTAGAGGCTGCAGAAGCAGTCCAGGCGCATTTCATTTTTGTGTCTACGGACTTTATTTTTTCAGGAGAAAAAGGGCCTTTAGACGAAGAGGAGGTGCCAGCTCCGGTTAATTATTATGGTGAGACTAAATTACTCGGGGAGCAAATAGTGATGAAGTCCAAAACCAAATGGGCGATACCTCGAACCGTGTTAGTTTTTGGAATCGCACATGACATGAGCCGTACGAATATTATCCTCTGGGTGAAATCCTCTTTGGAAGCAGGAAAGCAAATTCAGGTAGTCGATGACCAATTTCGAACTCCGACGCTTGCTGAGGACTTGGCAGCGGGCTGTATTTTAATTGCTAATCAAGGTGCGACAGGGATTTTTAATATTTCCGGATCTGATTTTTTGACTCCTTTTGAAATGGCACATATGACAGCTGATTACTTCCAGCTTAACAAAGACTTAATCAAACTAGCCGATTCAAGTACCTTTTCCCAACCGGCAAAACGTCCACTCCGAACCGGATTTATCATAGAAAAAGCTCGAAAACAGCTTGGATTCGAGCCCAAAACTTTCCAAGCAGCAATTGGTATTTTGGCAAAACAAATTATCTTAGCCCGCTCTTAAAAAGCAGTTGATCACCCTAACCTAACTTAATCACAATCTATGGCAGCAAGCGCTAATCCCGAAGAAAGAGGTCAATTCGGCTCCAGTCTCGGTTTTATCATGGCCGCGGCTGGTTCCGCCGTTGGTCTTGGAAATATTTGGAGATTCCCTTACCTAGTAGGAGAAAACGGAGGCGGAGCCTTCGTTTTTGTTTACGTCTTATGTGTTCTATTAATCGGACTTCCCTTACTTTTCAATGAGATCGCACTAGGAAGAAGATCTCGAAAAAACCCAATCGGAGCTATTCGAGATACTGGAGGAAATAAATTTTGGCAATTGGCAGGCGTACTTTGTGTAATGGTCTGCTTTTTTGTTTTTAGTTATTACTCTGTGATTGCTGGGTGGACGGTAGGATACATTTTTACAGAAATAATCAATATTCCTGTTGACTTTGAAGAATTCCAGCAAACACCCATATATGTGATTCCATTGACTTGGTTTTTCATCTTATTGACTATAGTGATTGTATTGGGTGGGGTCTCTGGGGGTATCGAAAAGGCTTCAAAGTTCCTTATGCCTGTTCTATTTATCATTATTATCTTCATTGCAGGCAGATCAGTGACTCTTGAAGGTGCTCAGGCTGGTATTGATTATTATTTGAGACCGGATTTTTCTAAAATCAATAGTACTGTAGTTTTACAAGCATTAGGTCAGGCATTTTTCTCTATGTCAGTAGGCTGGGGTTTGATGATCACTTTCGGTTCTTATTTGGATAAAAAAGCAAACATCGTACAGTCGTCTGGTTGGATTGCTGGTATGGATACCACGGTAGCGCTTTTAGGAGGTCTGATGGTGTTCCCGGCATTGTTTGCACTATTGCCAGGTAAAGATCCTGCAGCAGGCCCGGCTTTGGTTTTTGAGGTGCTTCCAAAAGTATTCGATGCGATGCCAGGTGGAAATATTATCGGTGGACTGTTTTTCATCTTACTTATGGTAGCAGCTTTGACTTCTACCATATCAATGTTGGAAGTGCCTGTGGCCTATTTAATAGATGATCGAAAGTGGAACAGAAAAAAAGCAACTTGGGTGGTAGGTATTTCAGCAATGGCGCTTTCCGTGCCTTCTGCTTTATCCGCCATCGAAGGTAATTTCTTCGCAGATATTAGCTTCACTTTCTTAAGCAACCCACTAGTTGGCTTCTTTGGGATAATGGATTTCATCTTCGGTACATTTGCGGTGATCGTGATCTGTCTGATGCTGGCACTCTATACAGGGTGGGCGTCAAAAATCTCCGACTATGCAGATGAATTGGCCTCAGGAGCACCTTCTTTTAAAGGTCCTTTCAGAATAGGCTGGATATTCTTTATCAAATACGTTTGTCCGATTGTAATCATTCTTTTGATTCTAAATATGATTGGGGTTTTTGGGTCACCTCAAGCGGCATAACCACCTTATATCCATAAAAAAAGGGGCATTTGCCCCTTTTTTTATGGATATGTGGATATAGATTTTGAGTTGTCTTTCTTTTTCTTGACATTCAATAGCATCTATTTGTCACAAAAAAAATTCAATGCGTGTACTTGTTGTAGACGATGATTCTATTCATCTGTTAATACTAAAGAAGATTTTCGAAAAAGCAGCCGCTGTTGTTGTTCTTGCAAAGAATGGCTTAGAGGCACTCAAAGTATTAGAGCATGATTCAAGTTTCAACGTGATCCTTACTGATATCATGATGCCTCAAATGGACGGTATGGAGTTACTTTCAGAAATAAAAAAAAGTAAAACATATAGTTCGATTCCTGTAATTGGTTTTACTGCCGGAGATGTGGAATACTACAGAAATAGCAGCGCGAATAAGTTTGATGTACTGGTTCCAAAGCCGATGAATTTATTGGATTTGTATGAACTAGTGAAGTCCAAAGCCATTAAGGATTTGAACTAATCCAGTTTTTGGCAAGTGAATTGTTTGAATATTAAGTAATATTCTTCGTTTAGAAATTCTAACCAACAATTTACTATTATGAAAAAATTATTTCTTTCTATCGTTCTCGCAGGCTTAATTTCCAGCCTCTCAGCCCAAGACTTCTCTCTTGGTCCCAAATTTGGACTTTCTTCTACCAAGGTAGATTTCAAAAAAGATAATTTTATTCCCGGAGATGCCCAGACTGGGTATCATGTGGGTCTTTTTGGCCGATTAGGATTTGGAGGGTTTTACCTTCAACCTGAAGTTCTTTATACCAAAACCAACGGAACTTTTCAGATCAATGGTCCGCAACCAGGTGGAGGCACAGGCAACAATACGTTTAGCCAAAATTTTAACCGACTCGATATTCCTTTGATGCTCGGTTTGAAGCTCTTTAATTTTTTCAGAATTCAAGCTGGACCAATTGCCAGCATTAATATAGATTCTGATCTGAAAGACGCTACCAATACCACTAGAAACGTTGACTATAACGCTGCAACTTTGGGCTATCAAGCAGGTGTTGGGTTGGATATTGGTAATTTCATTTTGGATGCAAAATATGAAAGTGCCTTTTCTTCCATGACTAAAAATATTGGAGGTTTTCAATCAGACCAGCGAATCAATCAATTTGTTCTCTCTGCCGGTTTTAAGCTCTTTTAATCATTAAACATCACTATCAAAAACCCGTTCAGGATACTTGAACGGGTTTTTTTTTGAGTTAGTAAAATAAGGTAAGGGGAGCTTACCAACTAATTAACTGGCGCTTTATATGAAACGATCAATCCTTCTCATCTCTTTAGTATGCCTTAGCCTATCCGCGTTTTCACAAGAATTTTCGATGGGACCTAAGTTTGGAGTATCGGGTATCATGTTGGGTTATTTGGAAAACTTGAGTTCAATGGATTTTATTTACAACCTGAAGTGCTCTATACTAAGACGAGCGGATCATTTCAAATCGTTGAAATACAAGTAGGGCCAGGTCCATGGACGAAGGGTAATGGTAAATTCACCGAGGATTTCAATCGACTCGATATTCCAGTCATGCTGGGCTGTAAGTTATTTAAGTTTTTGAGACTTCAGGGTGGGCCAGTAGCCAGTTTTGATATTGATTCTGATCTAAGGGATGCAAATCATACGATCCAAGATGTTGATTATGAAAAAGCCACCTTGGGATATCAAGCCGGAATAGGATTGGATATTGGCAATTTCATTTTGGATGCGAAATATGAAAGTTCACTTTCAACCATTACCAAGAATATTGGAAGATTCGATACCGATCAGCGGATCAATCAATTTATTCTCTCAGTTGGGTTTAAGCTATTTTAGAACTTGATTTTCAAATAAAAAGCCCGAATGGAAAATTTCCATTTGGGCTTTTTAATGAGTTTATCCAAAAACTATTTCTCCATCACCAATTTTGTTGGCTTTGCCAGTTCATGGATCGGATCCAAATCTATCACATAAACACTTCTGCCATGAGTACCAATCACCAAGTCATTTTCCCGACTTTGAATTACCATGTCATAGATCGCTACGTTTGGAATTTCACCTTGGAAAAGATCCCAGTTGTTCCCACCATCCATGGTCACATAGAGTCCGTGGTCAGTTCCCAGGTAAAGGATAGCTGAATTGACTTTGTCCTCAACAATGATATTGGTTGATTCTTCCGGGAGATTTCCCTTGATCGCTGTCCATGTTTTCCCATAATCGGTGCTTTTATAAACATAAGTGTTGAACTCGTCACTTCGATAGCCATTCAGCGTCACATAAACCAAACCTTCTTGATGGCTGGAAGGCGCAATTGAACTTACCCAGCGATCCTGTGGAAGACCTGCATTTAAGCTGGTCCAGTTCCCGCCATTGTTGCGAGTCACCCAGACATTGCCGTCGTCAGATCCTGCGTAGATCGTACCAAACTCCAAGAGAGATTCCTCTATCACCGAAAGCGTAGCGTAAGGGACATTTCCGCTTTTCTTGTTTTTGGTAAGATCGTCCGAGATGCGCTTCCAAGTACTTCCTTGATCCAGACTTTGATAGACATACTGCGAACCCATGTATACAATATCTTGATTATGGTAGCTTAGTTCTGCAGGTGTTCTCCAATTATATCGATTAGGAGCAGTCCCTATCTCATGACCAGGAGTGATTAGCTTACGTTGTCCGTTGGTCTTATTGATTCGGAAATACATTCCAAATTGAGATCCGGTATAGACAATGTTGTTGTCCCGCGTATCCACTGCTACGACCATTCCATCTCCGCCCATAAGTGGTTCCCATGGCTGGGAAGGATTATTTTTCGAATTGCCAAACCAAACTCCATTATCCTGCATGCCGCCGTAAATATTGTACGGGCTGGCATTATCCGTCATGATCGAATAAAACTGAGAGATCGGCATCTGCGTGTTCATGTGATCCCAAATGGCTCCTCCGCCGTAGCTTCGGTAAAGTCCGCCATCATTTCCGAGCAAAATATGCTTGCTGTCTTTTGGATTGATCCACATGGCTTGGTGATCAGAATGGGGTCTGCCAACTGAATCTGTTCTGGTAAAATTCTTGCCTCCATCTCTGGAAACCAACAAAGGAACTCCCAAAACGAAAATCTCATCCTCATTCTCAGTATTCACCCGGATTTCTCCAAAGTAGTAGCCATAAGAATTATAAAGTCGGCTGATGTCCGACTCGGACACTTTCTTCCAGGATTTTCCGGCATTCTCAGAACGATAGATTTCTGCTCCGACTACTGCTCCGTCAAACATTGCCGCATTGGGGTCGATTGACTCTCCATTGTAATTTGCGATTTGAGTCGTGGTGATTTTACCGTTTTTCAGTAATCGTTTTACTTCCTTGGCAGTGTAGATCGTTGCAAATCGATTTGATTTTAGAAATGCATCCAGTCTTTTGTCTTCTAGTCCCAGCGCTTCTTCAGTGGGCATGCTTTTAAAATCTTCAAACTTCAAAGCATTTTCATCGGGCTTTTCCTCGCGTTGTTTTGGGGCTTCTGGTTCTTTGGTTGATTTGGTCTGATTGTCTAGCAGTGCATAGACGACTTGGGGATTGCTTTGGCTGAAATCAAAACCGATTCTTCCGGTGAACTCATCCTGCGGAAATCCTTCCACGGCTTTTTTCCAGCTATTTCCACCATCTTCTGATCTCCAGATCGAAGATCCTTTTCCATTTCCGATGAAATCATGCGCCTGGCGGAATCGCTCCCAGCTTGCTGCTAATAGGATATCCGGATTAGTTGGATGGATTTTGATGTCGATGATGCCGGTATTGTCGTCGATGTATAAAGTCTTTTTCCAAGACTTTCCTCCATCTGTGGTTTTGTAGAGTCCACGCTCTTTGTTTTTAGAATACAATCCACCCATGGAACCTACCCAAACGATATCAGGATTGGTTGGATGAATCTGAATCGAGCCAATATGCTGCGAATGGGGAAGCCCCATCATTTGCCAGGTTTTGCCAGCGTCGGTAGATTTATAGATTCCAGCTCCTGCATAGGTAGAGCGACTGGAATTGTCCTCACCGGTACCTACCCAGAGAATGTCATTATTGGATGGAGAAAGTGCCATATCGCCAATTCCCAATGCGCCTTGATGATCGAAGATCGGAGCGAAGGATTGGCCATTGTCCTCTGTCTTCCAGACTCCGCCCGAAGCAGCGGCGACATAGAAAGTATTCTGGTTTTGTGCGACTTCAATGTCTACAATTCGCCCAGACATATTGGTTGGGCCTACATTTCGGGCTTTGAATTCTTTAAGAGGGGTTGAAGAAAGCATTTTGGAATGCTTCTCCATAGATTCTAATAGGGCTTTTTCGGTGGTAGGCTTGATGTCCTGAGCGTGAATCTGAGATCCACCAGCCAAGACCATCAATCCTGAAGCTATCAGAACCTTTAGGGTAGTGCTTTTTTTCATGAGTTGCTTTTTGATAAAAACGAATATAAACAATAGCAGGCAAACCCGATGGAGTTTGCCCGTTAGTGGATAAGAAGTGAGATAGATGGTTATTTCTGTACCAATCGAGTTTTGTATATGACGGAATAGTCATTTTCAGCTTTGGAGAAATTGAGTGAAAACCAGATTTCTTCTTTGGAAACCACCTTGTAAATGAATCCCAGTATTTCTGGTTTTTCGATAATTGGGCTGATAGATTCTCCATCAAAAAGGATCATTCCGCCATTGTTAAGTTCTTCTGCTGCTTTGAACATTTTATCAAAGTCAGTTGCTGCTTCTGAAATTACTTGATTGGCCTCGTCGTCTGAAAGACCTTCAAGGTAGTTGATCAAGAAAGATCCCTCACCTAAATAATTTATAGTATTAATAGTCCCGAGAAAGAAATTTCTGATGTTAAATCCCCCATTTTCTGGGGCTTTGTCGGTGTTGCTTTCCACAAAATTCTCAATTGGAATCGACAATACAGTCGGCGCTGAATCTATATCGCTTAGCGAGTATGTAAATATTTTTGGTTCGTTTCGAAACGCAACATAAAGGTTATTCTCACCTACTGCGAGATTTGGATAAAAATCAATTGCTCCAAATTCTGCGGTGCTGCTGCTAAATTTGGATGACTCTGGAAAAGGGATTTTGTCTTCAAATGTTCCACTCTTTAAATCGACTACTTCTATAAGCTTGGCTTTGGCCTGGAACTCCAGTCCCTGCTGGCCAAGATCAACATCTCTTCCGGGTAAATGAAGGTAAACTTTATTGTCTTTGACAAAATGAGACTCACTTGCTGGGATTAGGAGATTGGCTCTTCCCGTAAACTCAGGATTGTATTTCTGAATCAAATCCCCATTCAAGCTGTATTTGAAAAGACCAGTCAATGTAGGCACTAAGAAAGAATCATCACTTAAGAATTTGGCTACTCCCGTTCGGCTGGAATTGTAATTGTTCGGGCCTTCCCCCAGAAGTTTATATGTATGTAGAATCGCGCCGGTTTTGTCCGCCATAAGAAATGT